>CAIRBY010000358.1 GCA_903876865.1 uncultured Acidobacteriia bacterium | reverse complement strand
GGGTCCACGGCGATCACTGCTCGACCTCCGCGGGCATCGCCTCGATGACCATGCGGAAGGGAAGCCCATGCCGGACCTCAATCACTTCGACGGTTCCCTCGTTCATCCGGGCAATCTGGGTAAAGAAACGTTCGACTTGCGCCCGGAGCGGGAACCGGTCGAGTTGCGACTCCGGGCGCGGACCATCGGCGACGTCCAGCTTCAACTCCACAAAGACACGTGGTGCCGGGCTAAACTCCGGCTCACCGTCGCGGATCTCCAATTCCTCCACGCGCCCGAAGTTGATGCCTTGGAATAGCCGGAGCAGCCGCTGCTTGGCGGGGGAGAGGTCTTCCATGTGCATGCCCTACTCCCCCATCCGGCCGCGGTTGCGGGCGAGGAATTCGTCCACGGCGGCGTGCGTGCGCGGCGGCCGCAACGCCGACGGTTCAAAATCTTCCCGCGATGTGCCGCCGAGAAGGTTGCGAAGCAACTTCACCCGGATCCGGTCAAGCCGCTTCATCAACGTCCACAGCAGGTCATCGTCAAGGTTGTGAAGAGCGGCGATGCTCCCGACCAGGAGGGCGATGTCGTCAAAGGCGTCGCGGACCAGGGCTTCGTCGTGGGCTGCGATCGACGGCGGCGAGATCGCCGGGTCCTTCGGAGGCCGTTTAGTGTCTGTAGCAGGCGATGTCATTTCGTTCCCCTGCTATGCCACTTGTGAAATTTCACAATTCGGCGTTCGGCTGGGCTTCCCCAGGGCTCTCGAATCCGTTAAATAATTGAAACCATTGAAGGAAGGTTCCGAGGGCACTCCTCAAAATATTTCCCGGCAGCCATCAGAGCATTTGTGAAATTCACAAATGAAGGTACCGGTGCCGGAGTTGTTCACAAGGATCTATCGATATCCACAGGTCTGAGGAGGGGCATCAATTTAAATGGTGTTCGCTTTATCTTCGCCGTGCTAAAATCCAATTTGAATGGAATCGAACACGGACTCCACAGGCCGCACCGCCCGCAATAACGCACTAATTTGATTTTCATTTGAGGGTGTCCTGGCCTGCTGATCCGCGGGAGGACAGGTACGCCCATGCACTACACTCCGAGACTATTCCTGCGTCAAGTGCCCAACGGACTGCTGCAGACCTACTTCGCGAAGCGAAATCAACTTGAAGAGATTCAGTGGGACCGGCTGGCAGAAACCGATGTGGAGCCAATACACGAGGCGCTGCTCGAGTTGCCGGCCGCAGACCGCCGCGCGATTGGCGGCCACTTCCGAGCAATCTGCGAGATGGCCAAGCGAGAATTCGCGCCATGGCTGATCCGCGTGGCGCGTGAGAACGGACTCGATCTGGTTTCCCAGTTCCGGCGCACTTCCTGCGCGCACGAAATGGCGTTCTGGACGTTCTTGAACCACCACACGGTCTTCGAAGAGGCCCGGACCCTCGCGCACTGGGAGCGACTCCCCAGGCGGTCGATGGAGAAGAGGGACGGACTGCCGGCCATGACTCCGCAAATCACAGCCGATGCGCTGGAGCAGTTCGGAGCCGGGCTCGCCGAATATTTTCAGACGCATCAAGGGCGCGGAGAACACTGCAAGGTGGAACATCTCCTTCGGTCCGGACACATCGATTTCTTTTTTGCCTTCCCCGCCGACTACGCCGATGTCCTGATCGGCTATGAGGACGACGGCAATTTCTCCCGCCGCCAGTGGAAGCCGGCTTTCGAGGTGGTCGTGGCCTTTGACCGCCTCGCCGGCACCGTGGATCTCTACGCCGAAGGCACGAAGGACGTCCGTGACGAAATCGCCGCCATCTTCACGCG
>CAIRBY010000357.1 GCA_903876865.1 uncultured Acidobacteriia bacterium | reverse complement strand
CGGAATTTTCCGAGCGCACTATTCTGCCGGCAGATCTACTGCCGGCACCCCGCCGCCGAAGATCCAACGGCACCGAAACCAGCGCGGAACGGAGCCGTTTCACTTCCGCCTCGCCGAAGAGCAGTTTGCCCATCGCGGCCTGCTGCAGGTCTTTCCGATCGAAATTGGCCTTCATCATGCCCGTGGTATGGCCCAGACCGAACAGGTGGGCGACCTCATGGGCCATCACCGTGCCCAGGAGGGTCTCCACCGAACAATCCGCACGGCGGGCGCCAGCCTCCACCCGGCGATAGAAGACGTGCACCAGAAAACCGGGTGTGCCGTCCACAGGCTGGATCGCCCGGGCGTACGCTCCGCCCGACGCGATCTCTTCGGCGGGGGCATCCGGGACAATCTTCACCTGCCGTTCCGCCGGGGACAACTCGGGACAGTCCGTGGCCTGCTTGCCGAATGAACAGACGGTCCACTCGACCTGGATACCTGCAGCCCGGTAGGAGTCCGCCGCTTCGCTCTGGGCGTGGCGAAGCACGCTCTGCGGCACCCCCGCATAGTTCAGAATGCGCACCTTGACGCTCTCCCTGCCCTCATCCGCTGCATACGCAACCGCTGCCGCCATCCAGATAACCGCCAGTCCGACCGGGTAAGCCCGCATTTTTCGTCTCCTGCCTGGAATGCAGGAAAATCCCGAAATGCGGGCCATTTTTTTACTTCGGGAGTAGAATGGGGGAACTTCTCGGGAGGTTGCAGGGAATTGACGGAGTCCCAGGGACCGGTCACAGCGCTGCTGGCCGAGCTAAAGTCTGGCCACCAGGAAGCACTTGCGGATCTCATGCCGCTTGTCTATGGCGAACTGCGCCGCATGGCCCAGCGCCAACTCAGGAATGAGCGCGTGGGGCATACGCTGCAACCCACCGCATTGGTTCATGAAGCCTACCTGCGGCTGGTTGGGCAAGACCATCCAGACTACGAAGACCGCGGACACTTCTTCGCCGTCGCCACGAAAATGATGCGCCGCATTCTGGTGAACTACGCCGAGCGGCGGTCGGCGGGAAAGCGGGCAGGCAACCACGTGACCCTGGACGAAGACCGGTTCGCAAAGGAAGGCATCCAGTTGGATGAAATCCTCGCCGTCAACCAGGCCCTGGAGCAACTCGCACGGCTGGATGCGCGACAGGCGGAGGTAGCGGAAATGCGCTACTTTGCCGGACTATCCGTGGAAGAGACCGCGGAGGCGCTGGGCATCTCGCCACGCACGGTCAAACGCAACTGGGCGCTCGCCAAGGGCTGGATTCTGAGCCAGTGGCACGTCGGTGGGGGCCCCGCGGAACCGCAGCCATGACCCCTCAGCGCTGGGCTCGCATCACTCAGATTTTCGATCTCGCGTTCGAGGCGCCGGCAACGGAGCGCCCCAACCTGCTGGATTCCGCCTGCCAGGGCGATACGGCATTACGCGCGGAAGTGGAGCGTCTGCTGGCGGCAAGCGATGGCGCCAGCCTTCCCAGCCCCGCCGCCGGGATGCCGGAAGCCACAGCCGAACTCGCACTAGGCGAAACCGTGGGGCCTTATCGCATCGAAGGCAAGCTGGGGGAAGGCGGCATGGGCCTGGTTTACAAAGCCCGTGACACGCGATTGGACCGCTCCGTGGCGTTGAAGTTCGGCAAATCCCAGTTCAGTGCCGGCGGACAGCGGGAAGCGCGCACCGTGGCCGCGCTCAATCACCCCCACATCTGCACGCTACATGACGTGGGCCCAAACTACCTGGTAATGGAACTGCTGGAAGGGCCGACCCTGGCGGAACTGCTGGCCAAGGGCCCGCTCCCGTTCACGGAGGCGCTCGCCATCGCCAGGCAGATTGCCGAGGCGCTGGAGGCGGCTCACGAAAGAGGGGTGGTCCACCGCGACCTGAAGCCAGCCAACATCAAGTTCACCGCCGCGGGCACGGTCAAGGTGCTGGATTTCGGACTGGCCAGATTGCGGGAGCCGGCACCGGACAACGTGGAGGATTCGGCCGCGCATAGCCTCTCCGCCACGGGCATCATCCTGGGCACGGCGGCCTATATGAGCCCGGAGCAGGCAGGCGGCAGCACCGTGGATCAGCGGGCGGACATCTGGTCGTTCGGGGTGGTGCTCTGGGAAATGCTCACGGGCAAGCGCCTCTTCGATGGCGAGACTATGACGCACACGCTCGCCTCTGTGTTGCGGGAGCCGATCGAATTCGACGCACTGCCGCGCGAGACACCCCCGGCTATCCGGGAACTGCTGCGGCGCTGCCTGGACCGCAATCCCCGGAAACGCCTTCGCGATATCGGGGAGGCGCGCATCGTCCTCGAAGCGGTGCTCGCCGGGGAGACCTCCCCGTCCGCGGGTCCGCCCGCGCCTGGACGCCGCACGTGGCCGGCGTGGATCGCTGCGGCGGCGCTGGCAATTGGACTGGCAGTGCTGGCCCCACTGCACTTTAGCGAACTCCGGCTGCCCGCCGCCAAGCAGGTGCGCTTCCAGATCCCCGTGCCCACGGATACCGTACTGACGCAGAACATCTCGCCCGATGGCCGGCTGCTGGCCTTCTTCGCCGGGGGCCACCTCTGGGTTCATTCCCTCGAAGCCGGAGTGTCTACAGATTTGAAAGCAGTGGGCGCCGGCACCCCCTTCTGGTCCCCGGATAGCCGCTTCATCGGCTACCCGTCCGAAGGCAGCGTCAGCCGGATCGCCGCGACCGGCGGCGCACCGCAAACGGTAACCAGCCTGCAGGGCCGG
>CAIRBY010000356.1 GCA_903876865.1 uncultured Acidobacteriia bacterium | reverse complement strand
GCTATCATGCATCCAGAATGATCGAACTCAGCGGACAACCTCTGCCGCTCTCCCAAATCGCAGCCATCGCGGACGCCTCCACCGAAATCCGCATCGCTCCCCCCGCCCTCGCCCGCATGCAGGCCTCGTGCGAAATCGTACGCCGCGCCGCCAACGGCCACCGCCCCGTCTACGGCATCAATACCGGCTTCGGCAAACTCTGCGATGTCACCATTCCCTGCGACGAACTCTTCACCCTCCAGCTCAACCTCGTCCGCAGCCACGCCTGCGGCTTGGGAGCGCCCCTCTCCGAGCCCGAAACCCGCGTCATCATGGCCCTCCGCGCCAATACGCTCGCGCTCGGCTATAGCGGCGTCCGCCCCGAAGTCGCGCAGACGCTCACCCTCCTGCTCAACGCCGGCGTGCACCCCGTGATTCCCTCCAAAGGCTCCGTCGGCGCCAGCGGCGATCTCGCCCCGCTCGCCCACCTCGCCCTCTGCACCATCGGCGAGGGCGACGCCTTCTACCACGGGGAACGCCTCCCCGCCGCGGTCGCGCTCGAACGCGCCGGAATCGCCCCGCTCCGTCTCGAAGCCAAGGAAGGCCTCGCCCTCCTCAACGGCACCCAGGCCCTCACCGCCGTGGGCGCGCTCGCCCTCTGGCGCGCCACCCGCCTCGCCGGACTCGCCGATCTCTCCGGCGCCCTCAGCCTCCTCGCCCTTCTCGGCACCCCCGCCGCCTTCGACGCGCGCATCCACGCCGCCCGCCCCCACCCGGGACAATCCATCGTCGCCTCCCGCCTCCGCTCCCTCCTCGATTCCAGCGATCTCTCTCCCGCCCGCCGCACCACTCCGCCCCCCGTGCAGGATGCCTACAGCCTCCGCTGCATGCCCCAGGTCCACGGCGCCTTCCGCGGCGCCCTGCGCTTTGCCACCGATACCGTGGAAATCGAAACCGGCTCCGCCACCGATAATCCGCTCGTCTTCGCCGCGACTCCCACCGCCCCCGAAGCCGTCCTCTCCGGCGGCAACTTCCACGGTGCGCCCCTCGCCCTCGCCTTCGATTGCGTCGCCATCGCCCTCACCACTCTCGGCGCCATCGCCGAACGCCGCGTGGACCGCCTCGTCAACCCCGACCTCAATCGCGGACTCCCCGCCTTCCTCTCCGCCCACCCCGGCGTCTCCAGCGGCTTCATGATCGCCCACGTCGCCGCCGTCAGCCTCCTCAACGAATCCAAAGTCCTCGGCCACCCCGCCAGCACCGATAGCGTCCCCACCTCTGGCGGCCAGGAAGACCACGTCTCTATGGGCATGACCGCCGCCCTTAAGCTCCGCACCATCGTCGAAAACGCCGAGTACATCGCCGCCATCGAACTGCTCGCCGCCTGCGAAGCCCTGCGCTATCGGGATTCCCTCGACCCCGGTCCCATCCTGCGCCACGTCTGCGACGCCGTCCGCGCCATCGCCCCGCCGCTCGCCGCCGATCGCCCCCTCTCCGTCGATATCGAAGCCGTCGCCGCCGCCATCCGCGCCGGCTGCTTCGATCAATGGGCCGTCCCCGAATCCCTCCCCGCCCAAGCCGGCGAGCCAACCGGAGTACTGTCATGAATCACACCGCCCTCCGCGCCCCCCGCGGCGCCTCCATCACCTGCAAAGGCTGGCACCAGGAAGCCGCCCTGCGCATGCTCCACAACAACCTCGATCCCGATGTGGCCGAGCGCCCCGATGACCTCATCGTCTATGGCGGCACCGGACGCGCCGCCCGCGATTGGCCCTCCTTTCACGCCATCGTCCGCGCCCTCCAGTCCCTCGGCAATGATGAGACCCTCCTCATCCAGTCCGGCAAACCCGTCGCCGTCTTCCGCACCCACCCCGAAGCCCCGCGCGTCCTCCTCGCCAACTCCAATCTGGTCGGACACTGGTCGAATTGGGACGAGTTCAACCGCCTCGAAAAACTTGGCCTCACCATGTATGGCCAGATGACCGCCGGCTCCTGGGTCTACATCGGCAGCCAGGGCATCGTGCAGGGAACCTACGAGACCTTCGCCGCCCTCGCCCGCCGCCACTTCGGCGGCTCGCTCGCCGGAAAACTCGTCGTCTCCGGCGGCATGGGCGGCATGGGCGGCGCTCAGCCCCTGGCAGCCACCATGAACGGCGCGCGCTTCCTCGGCGTCGAAGTCGATCCCGCCCGCATCCAGCGCCGCCTCGAGACCGGCTACTGCGACCGCATTGCGCACTCTCTGGATGAGGCCCTCGCCCTCCTCGCCGGCCCCGAAGCGCTCTCCGTCGGCCTCGTCGGCAACTGTGCCGGCGTGCTCCCGGAACTCGTCCGCCGCGGCATCGTGCCGGACGTGGTCACGGATCAGACCAGCGCCCACGATCCCCTCAACGGCTACGTCCCCCACGGCCTCACCCTCGCCGAAGCCGCCGCCCTGCGCACCGCCGACCCGCAGGCCTACATCGCCCGCAGCACCGCCTCCATGGCCGTGCACGTCGAAGCCATGCTCGCGCTCGCCGGGGCCGGAGCCATCGCCTTCGATTACGGCAACAACCTCCGCACCCACGCCCTCAACGCCGGCGTCGCACGCGCCTTTGAGATCCCCGGTTTCGTCCCCGCCTACATCCGCCCCCTCTTCTGCGAAGGCCGCGGCCCCTTCCGCTGGGTCGCCCTCTCCGGCGATCCCGCCGATATCTACCGCACCGATCAACTCGCCCTCGAACTCTTCCCTAAAGATGAGACGCTCGCCCGCTGGCTCACCCTCGCGCGCCGCCACATCCAGTTCCAGGGATTGCCCGCCCGCATCTGCTGGCTCGGCTACGGCGAGCGCGCCGAATTCGGCCTCGCCATCAACCGCCTCGTCCGCAACGGCGAACTCAAGGCCCCCATCGTGATCGGCCGCGACCATCTCGATACCGGCTCCGTCGCCTCCCCCTTCCGCGAAACCGAAGCCATGCGCGATGGCTCCGACGCCATCGCCGATTGGCCCCTCCTCAACGCCCTCGTCAACACCGCCGCCGGCGCCAGTTGGGTCAGCATCCACAACGGCGGTGGCGTCGGCATCGGCTATTCCCAACACGCCGGGATGGTCGTGGTCGCCGATGGCACCCCCGAAATGGACCGCCGCCTCGAACGCGTCCTCACCAGCGACCCCGGCCTCGGCGTTGTCCGCCACGCCGACGCCGGCTACGACTCCGCCATCGCCTTCGCCGCCACCCCCCACATCCGCCGGCCCATGCTCGAGTAGGGCAGGCCTGCCGGCCTGTCCATGCTCGAGTAGGGCAGGCCTCCCGGCCTGTCCATGCCTGAGTAGGACAAGCCTCCCGGCCTGTCCATGCCTGAGTAGGACAAGCCTCCCGGCCTGCCCCGCTTCCTGTACTTGATCTTCATCCCTCCCCCACTGCTAGATTAGGAGAGTAAATGCCCCGCAAGCTCATCGAGTGCGTTCCCAATTTCAGCGAAGGCCGCGACGCCGCCACGCTCGACGCCATCGTGCAATCCGTCATCGCCGTCCCCGATGTCGTCCTCCTCGACCGTGAGAGCGATTCCGATCACAACCGCAGCGTCCTCACCTTCGCCGGACCGCCCGAGGCCGTTGCCGAAGCCGCCTTCCGTGCCACTGCCTTGGCCGCCGCCCTCATCGATCTCACCAAACACTCGGGTGCCCACCCCCGCATCGGCGCCACGGACGTGGTCCCCTTCATCCCCATCGAAGGCGTCTCCGTCGAAGAGTGCGTGAAACTCGCCGAGGCCTTCGGCGCCCGTGTCTGGAACGAACTCAAGGTGCCCGTCTACCTCTACGAGGCCGCCGCGCGCCGCCCCGACCGCACCAATCTTGAGAACATCCGCCGCGGTCAGTTCGAAGCCCTGCTCCACGAAATGGGCACCGTTCCCGCCCGCGATCCCGATATAGGCAATCCCGTCTGCCACCCCACCGCCGGCGCGCTCGTCACCGGCGCGCGCAAATTCCTGATCGCTTACAACATCAATCTCAATACCCCCGATGTTTCCATCGCCCGCCGCATCGCCAAGACCATCCGCTTCTCCACCGGCGGCTTCCGCTACGTGAAATCCATGGGCGTGCTGCTCGCCTCGCGCAATCTGGCCCAGGTCTCCATCAACCTCACCGATTTCGAACAGACCCCCATGCACCTCGTCTTCGAGACCGTGCGCCGGGAAGCCGAACGCTACGGCGTCACCGTCGCCGGCAGCGAAATCGTCGGCCTCGTCCCCAAGCGATCCCTCGAACTCTCCGCCGAATATTTTCTGCGCTGCGAGAATTTCAGCCCCGCGCTCGTCCTTGAGAATCGCCT
>CAIRBY010000355.1 GCA_903876865.1 uncultured Acidobacteriia bacterium | reverse complement strand
GGCTGTCATGGATTCGGCGTCTCTGCCCGATTTCGCCGGGCGCATCGCCGCGGGCGCGGACTGGCGCAGCGCGGTGCGCGAGAGCGGCATCTGCACCAAGAAAGTGTTTCTGGACCGTCCCAGCCTCTCCGCGGCCTCCCCGCGCGAAGTGCTGCTGGCCAATCGCAGGGCGCTCGACGGCAAGTTCCCGGGCCTGTTCTTTAACGGCAAGGAAAAGCAGCCCGGCGTGTGGGTGGCGCGCGGTGTGAAGCTCGCCTCTTCCGCGCAGTTGCAGGCGCCGTGCTATCTGGGCGAAGATGCCTGGATCGGCGCGGATTGCGTGATCGGGCCCTATTCCGTCGTAGCTCCCGGCAGCGTGGTGGAGCGCGGAACCGTGGTGGCGCGCAGTGTGTTGAGCGAGGGCACCTTCCTCGGTCCCGAACTCGAAGTGGCCGATTCCTGCGTGGATCACAACCGCATCTTCAACGTCCGCCTCGGTGCGGAAATCGTGGTGGAGGAAGAACACGTGGCCTCCGCGCTCATGCCCACCGCCGCGAGCGCGGGCATCCTCTCTCCCGCCCGCAAGTTCTTCGGCCTCCTGCGCGCCAGCTTCTAACCGTAACCCTATACCATCCGCCCCCCCCTTGGTGGGGCGGACCCCCGGTCCGCGCGGGACGCCCTCGTCCCGCTTTTCCCTCCTTGATTCACCCCCACTTCCCACAACAGCCCGGTCCCCCGCCGACCACATACCCCAGCCACCACTACCGCCGTCACAATACGGAACAGGCGCACGGAACGAAACGGGCCAAACCCCGCGCAGACGGCGCCGCCCAAGCCAATCCTCAATCCTTTCAATAGCTTGGCGTGTCCGTCGGACTGGCAGGGCGATTGCCATCTACACTGCGTGGCAACTTCTACTTCCTTCCGCTTTCCCGTGACCGCCCCCATCCGCCTCGCCTACCTGGTGAGCCGTTATCCGGCCGTATCCCATACCTTCATCCTGCGCGAGGTGCTGCAATTGCGCGCCCAGGGCTTTGAAATCCACACCGCCTCCATCAATCCGCCAGACCGGGCGGCGGGCGCGATGCCGGAGCAGGAGCGCGCCGAAGCCGAGGCCACCTTCTACGTGAAGCAGTGCGGCGTGGCCAAGGTGCTGGCGGAACATCTGGGCTGCCTGCTCGGCTCTCCCGCACAGTGGCTGCGCGGACTCGCGCACGCGCTGCGCCTGGGCGGCACGGACCCCAAGGCGCTCCTCTTCCACCTGTTCTATTTCGCCGAAGCGGTGCTATTGGGGCGCTGGATGCGGCGCCGCAACCTCGCGCACCTCCACGTTCACTTCGCCACCCCCGCTGCCACCGTGGGCATGCTGGCCAGCCGCACCTTCGGCTTCACGCTCTCGCTGACCGTGCACGGTCCCGACGAATTCTACGATGTGAGCGCCTACCGGCTCGGGGAGAAGATCGCGGCGGCGTCTTTCGTCTGCTGCATCGGCCGGTATTGCCGCAGCCAGTTGATGAAGCTGAGCCCGCCCAGCCTCTGGAACAAGTTTGAGATTGCGCCGCTGGGCGTGGATCCGGCCGAGTATACGCCGCGCGCGGAGCCCGTCAACGGCGACGCCTTCCACCTGCTGTGCGTGGGACGGCTGGTGCCGGCCAAGGGGCAGAACGTGCTGGTGGCGGCGGTGCGCGACCTGGTCCAGGCGGGGCGCAACGTGCGCGTCAGTTTCGCGGGTGACGGTCCGGACCGTCCCCAACTGGAACAGTTCGTGCGCGAGCACGGGCTCGGGGCGCAGGTGAAGTTTCACGGCGCGCTCAACCAGGAGCAGGTGCGCGGGCTCTATCGCACCGCCAACGCCTTCGTACTGCCGAGTTTCGCCGAGGGCATTCCAGTGGCGCTGATGGAAGCCATGGCGATGGAGATTCCCTGCATCAGCACGGCCATCACGGGCATTCCCG
>CAIRBY010000354.1 GCA_903876865.1 uncultured Acidobacteriia bacterium | reverse complement strand
TGGCCACGGTGGAGAAACTGGCGGGCATCAAAGCCGGTCCGGATACGGAGATCGAGACGCTCAGCGCCACCGTGCGCGCGGCCCCGGAGGGAGTCAGCGCGCAGGACATGAAACTGCTGGTGCCGGCCCTCGGCGAGCTGACCGGCGGGGGCACTGTGAACGCGGCTACCGAACTCGATTTCAAGATGAGCGCTACCGTGCACACCTCCGGCCTGCTCGCGGCCGTGGGCAACACGCCGATCCCTTTCACCGTGCAGGGCACGTGCGCGGACCCGGTCTTCCGTCCCGATGTGAAGGCGATGGTGAAAGAGAAGGTGAAGAGCATCGAGAGCCAGGCCGGCGGCTTCCTGAAAGGGCTGCTGGGCGGCAAGAAGAATTGAGCGGAACCGCGATCACGCGCCGCGGCGCACTGGCGCTGTGCGCCGTTCCGCTGCTCGGGCAGGCGAGGCCGCGCGTCGCCATCACGATGGATGACGTGCGCTGGCAGCAGATCCCCGAGGCCCGGCGCGCGGAGGCGGAAGAGCGCCTGCTGAGCCACCTGGGCAAGACGCGCGCGTTTCTCTTCGCCGTCGGCAGCCACGTGGATAACGCCCACGGCGCTGCGATTTTGCAACGGTGGAGCGCGGCCGGGCACCACATCGGCAACCACACCTATTCGCATCAGGCGCTGTTCGGCAAGATTACGCCGGAGGCATTCGAGCGCGACATTCTGCGCAACGAAGAGGTGCTGCGCGGGTACGCGGGCTTCCGCAAGTGGTTCCGCTTTCCCGCCCTCAAGGAGGGAGCCACGCGCGAACTCCGCGACCGCTTCCGCGGCTTCCTGGCGGGGCACGGCTATGCCAACGGCGCAGTCACCATCGATGCCTCAGACTGGTATTACAATCAGCGCCTGCTGGCGCGCCTGGAGGCCGATCCCGGCTTCGAGGTGAGCCGCTACCGGCAGCCTTATCTGGACCACATCCTCGACCGCGTGCGCTTCTACGACGGCCTCTCGCGCGACGTCCTGGGGCGCAGCGTGCCGCACACGTTGCTGATCCACTACAACCTGCTCAACGCGCTGTTTCTGGGGGATCTGCTGCAGCGCTTCCGCGCCGCAGGCTGGGACGTGATCGGCGCCGATGAGGCTTTCGCGGACCGGGTCTTCCAGAGCCGCCCGGATACGGCGCCCGCGGGCGAGAGCCTGCTGTGGGCGCTGGCCAAGGAGACCGGCAAATTCGAGTCCCGGCTGCGCTACCCCGGTGAAGACGATGTCTACGAAAAACCGCTGCTGGACCGCTTAGGGCTGTAGCAAAGCCGCCATGCATCGCTTGCGCCGAAAGTAGGGCAGGCGTTGCCGCCTGTCAACTCTTCTGTTGTGCCGGGCTGGCAGGCGAAACCCTTGCCCTGCCTGGCGTCTTCCGTTCGGCGGCGCTACTGTTCCCAGACGCGCTTGGCGACGCCCTGATCGCGGTCTTTGACGCGATCGTACTGATACATGGTGGAGACGGTGCCGAGCGACTCGTTGTAGAGCGATTCCAGGCCGAGGCGTTGCTTGAGATCTTCTTCAAAGGCGTGCAGGGCTTTGAGGTCGGCGGCCAAGGCGGGCTTCTTCTTCCCACCCGGCGTGCGGAAAAACTTCTGATAGCCGCCATCCACCAGCACCGCGATCTCCCCGCCGAAGAGGATTCCGGCCCGGTCATCCACGCGCACCGCGCCATCCACTTCCTTCAGGTCCACCGCGCAGCCCTCGCGGGTGACGCGGGAAGCTCCGCCCGCTGGCGCGGCTACGGCAAAACCGGCCGCCGGCAAGGCGCTCAGCTTCTCCTGAAACGTGGTGGTCTTGGGACGCTCCCTACGAAAGAACATATCCGTATTATACGGGGATTCGCGGCGCGACCGCTGAGACCGCGCAACCGCCCCCCTACAGTCTTTACCCGTTTCTGCCGATAAGAGCGCAGGAGCCTGAAAGCGTTTGCACCGCAAGCCGAAAAAGTTGACCGGGCGCGTGAGCTACCACGCGGGGTTCGCGGTAGCGATCGGCGTCGCGGTGTGTCTGTTCGTGTGCCTGATGGCGGGCCTGATGGTGGGGGTACTGGAACGCGGTCCGGTGTGGGGGCCCCGCCGTCCGCAGACAGTGTTGCGCGCGGGCTATTCGGAGTTCCTCCCCTATGTGACGCTGGACGAAAGCGGGCGGCCCTCCGGCCTGGCGGTGCAATTGGTGCAGCAGGCGGCGGATCGCGCCGGCATCCGCCTGCAATGGGTGGCGGTGAGCGAAGCGGAGCAGGCGCTGCGGGAGGGAACGGTGGATCTCTTTCCGCTGCTCACGGTTACGCCGCAGCGGGAGCGCGATCTATACAGGGGCGTGCCGTGGTGGGAATCCTCGCAATCGCTGCTTTCTCTGCGCGAGCGCCCCTTGCGCAAGCTGGCGGAAACGGCGGGCAGGCAGATCGCGGTGCGCGATATCGGCGTGACCTCGCCCACGGCCGCGCGCATGCTGGCGGCCGCCACGGCGCGGCCGATGCATAGCCCGACAAAGATGTTCGGCGGCCTGTGCGCGGGCGAGTGGGATGGCGTGCTGCTGGATGCGCGCCTGATTTACGATACGCTGCTGAATCACCCGGACCTCTGCGGGGATCACCGCCTGCTGGTGGTGCCGGCGCCGGAGACGGCGGTGCCGATGACGACGTTTGCGCGAAAGCAGGTAAAGCCGGCGGCGGCGCGCCTGTTCGCGGCCATCGAGACGCTCTCGGCGGACGGCACGCTGACGCTGCTGGCCAACCGCTGGTTCGCCCTGCCGCAGCAGCGCTTCGGCCGGGACCGGTTAGCGGAGCGCTTCCGGCTGCAACTCTACGGAGTCTGCGCGGCCGCGGGACTGCTGTTCGGGCTGCTCAGCCTGTGGTACGCGCGGCGGGCAACGCGGATGCGGCGCATGGCGGAAGAGGCGTCCATGCGGGCGCGCGATGCCGAGCGGCGCTTCGAGGAGTTCATGAAGCACAGCCCCGCCGCCTGCTTCATCAAAGACGCGCAGGGACGCATCGTCTATGTGAATCAGGCGGGGGTGCGCTTTCACGGCGGGTCGAAGGAAGAGATTCTGGGGCACACGGACGAAGAACTGTGGGGTGAGGAGCTGGCGGACGTTGCAAAGAGCGATGCGCAGGTCTTGGCCAGCCGCCAGCCCATGCAATACACGCTGCCGATTCACGGGGCGGACGGGGAGTTGCATCACCTGCTGGTCTTGAAGTTCTTCCTGCGGGGCGAGCGCGGGCAGCCGCTGATCGGCATCAAGGCGATGGATATCACCAGCCAGCAGCGCACAGCCGACCAGGTGGCGCGCAGCGAAGAGCGTTACAGGCAGCTGTTCGACGAAGCGCCGGTGGCGATTCACGAGATCGATGAAAACGGCTTGATCGTGCGCGTGAATCAGGCAGGGCTGCATCTGGCGGGCTTTACGCCGGAAGAGCTTGTGGGGCGGCACGCATCGGAGTTCGTGGCGCCGGAATACCAGGCGGAATCGCGGCGGGCGGTGCGGGAGAAGTTGGACGGGGTGCGGCCGCTGGCTCCGTTTGAGAGGCTGTACCGTCACAAGGATGGCCGCGAGTTGCAGGTGGAGGTGCACGAGACGGCGATAGTGGACGGGGGCGGCAGGATTCTGGGCATCCGTTCGTTCCTGGTAGACCTGACGGAGCGCTACGAATCGCGGCGCAGCCTGGACGCGTTCGCGCTGCGGCTGCAGGAGAACAACCGGGCGCTGGCACGTGCGCTCGAGGCGGCGCGGGAAGCCACGCGGCTGAAGAGCCAGTTTCTGGCCAACATGAGCCACGAGATCCGCACCCCGATGAACGGCGTGCTGGGGATGACGGAGTTGCTGCTCTCGAGCGGGTTGACGCAGGAACAGCGCGCGCTGGCGCTGAGCGTGAGCCAATCCGGCGAGCATCTGCTGAACATCATCAACGACATTCTGGACCTCTCCAAGATCGAGAGCGGCAAGCTGGAACTGGAACGGGCGCCGTTCTCCGCCGTGGGCCTGATCGAGGCGGCGGTGGAGCTGATGGCTCCGGCAGCGCAGGCCAAGGGGGTGGAGCTAACCTACTGGCTGGATCCGCGGCTTCCGGTGCGGTTGGTGGGCGATGCGGTGCGATTGCGACAGGTGATTCTGAATCTGATCGGCAACGCGGTGAAATTCACGCCATCGGGCGAGATTGCGATGCGGGTGGGGGTCGAACCGGCGGGAGCAGGCGCAGTGCGGGTCCGCGCCGAGGTGGCCGACACGGGAATCGGGATTGCGGCGAGTGCGCTGGGGCACCTGTTTCAACCCTTTTCGCAGGCGGACAACACCACCACGCGGCAATTCGGCGGCACGGGGCTGGGGCTGGCGATCGCAAAGAGCATCGTGGAACTGATGGGCGGGCAGATGGGTGTGGAGAGCGAACCGGGCCGGGGCTCGACGTTCTGGTTCACGGCGGAACTGGGGCTGGAGCCGGAAGCGGGAACGGCGGGGACGCAGGCGGCGTTGCGGCCGGCCCACGTGCTGATCGTGGACGATCACCCGAGCGGGCGGGCGATTCTGGAGCGGTACGTGACGGGATGGGGGCTGCAGGCTCACCTGGCGACGGGCGCCGGCGCGGCGCTGGCGGAGATCCGGCGGCGGGCGGGGAGCGAGGAGCGGATCGAAGCCGTGCTGATCGACCTGCAGATCCGGGGAGGCGAAGGCGCGGCGCTGGCGGCTGAGATGGCAGGCGACACGGAGTTACGCGCGGTGGCGCAGATCTGCCTGAGCGGATCGTGGATGCCCCGGGAAGGCTCGGATGGCGCGGTGCGGCTTTCCAAACCGGTGAAGCCGGCTGCGCTCAGGGAAGCGCTCGCGCAGGTGGTGCAGCCAGCCAGGGAGCATTCCCCGGCGCTGCCGGCGAGCGGGCCGACTTGTCCGCATCCAAGCCGGGGGCGGATCCTGATTGCGGAGGACAACCCCGTCAATCAGCGGGTGGCCAGCCTGCAGGTGGAGCGCTTCGGGTTTCAGAGTGATGTGGTGGGTAACGGAGAGGAGGCGCTGGAGGCGCTGGAGCGGCTCTCCTACGCTCTGGTGCTGATGGATTGCCAGATGCCGGAGATGGATGGCTATGCCGCCACGCGGGAACTGCGGCGGCGGGAGAACGGCGAGAGGCACACGCCGGTGATCGCGCTGACGGCCAACGCCTTCGCCACGGACCGGGAAGCGTGCCTGCAGGCGGGCATGGACGATCACCTGGCCAAACCGGTGAGGCTGCAGGATCTCGGGGAGATCCTGGACCGCTGGTGCGCGGCGAAGCGGTGAGGAGGCCCGGGGGAGGGAGCAGGTTCCAAAACCGTAAGGATGCTTACGGTCGATTTGTTGCAATTATTCAAGTTGCGGGTCCGAACCGTAAGGATGCTTACGGAAATACCGGTTCGGGGAGCGGGTTGACAGGCGGAAGCGCCTGCCCTTCGCTCTGAAATCAGCCGTGTGCTACGCGACAGGATAGCGAAACACAAGTTGCAGGCGGAAGCGCCTGCCCTACTGCAGGATGGCACGGAGGACGGGGCCGGGGATGGGCTGGCGGCTCGAAGTGGCTGGCGGGGAGGGAGATAGAAATCGGAAACGGGTGTGACTGGAAGCCGGAAAAGACAACTAGCCGGGGAGGACAGGCCACCAAAAACGATGGCCTGTCCTACGACGGGATTCACATTACATGGCGGGTCCGCTGCCGGTGGAGGTCCACCAGGTGGGGTGGGCGGGGCTCCAGTTGCAGGCGGGTGCGGGAGCGAGCCAGTCCATGCCGGTATCGCCGCCGATGGGGGCGCCGGGAGGCGCATCGGGAGCGGGCATGACACGCATGGGGTCGGCGGGACGCTCGAGGAAGCGTTTGATATCCGCGGCGAGTTGCGCGTTCATGGCCTGATCGCCTTCGCCGGCGGGGGCGGCGGCGCGCAAGCGCGTAGCAAGCTTGCTGAGCTTGAGGGCGGCGATGGCGCGCACCTGCGAATTGGAAGCGCCGGTGGCGAGCCACATGACGCGGTCCACGAGGACGCGCTCCTCGGAGCGCTTGACGGCGGCTTCATAGGGAGTGGCCGTAGCGGCATCGAAGGTGGCTTTGGTGAGACGGTCGATGACTTCTTCCAGACCGGGAAGGGTGGGATCGACGGCGTGTTGCGCGACCATGCGCGAGGCGCGCGCGAGTTCGAGCGTAAAGCCGATGGTGACATCCGCGGCGATGGTACCGGGGCTGAGCGGGTCGAAGGCTCCGGCGGTAGTGCGCGGGAAGAGTTCGCGGTGGATGCCGAAGCCGGGCGGGCGCGGCGGAATCGACTCGAGCACCTGTTTGGGCACGGTCAGTTCGGAGGGTTTGAGGGTGGCGGCGAGGGCATCGAGGGCCTTGCGCTGATTGACGGCGGTCTCCCACTTGACGGCGGTGCGGCCATCGCCGCGCATGCCATAGATGTAATCCTGCCCGCCGATCATGCTGGAGGCGGATTCCACGGTATAGCGGTGGTACATGAAGATGGGCACGAGCGGCTCTTCGATCATGGCCATGGGCGCGCCGTTGCGGATGGTGTGTTCGCCGAGGCGGTTGAGGGCGGAGCGGCGCACCTTCATGATGCGGTTCAGCTCATCGGCCTGATTAGCGCCGTTGGACCACTGGTCGACCTTGGGATTGACGTCCGTATCCTGATTGGTCATGTAGCGGAGGTCTTTGGCCCAGGCGTCGTTGAGCATCTGCTGGAGGGGCGCCTGCTCATCGCCGCGGGGCAGCACGCGATAGCCGTAGTTGATGGCGACCTTGTCCCAATCGCCGATCTTCTGCGGATAGGCTTCGGAGATATCGATGGTGCCATCGGCATTGAGCTTCTCCTGCGGGTGCGGATAATCCATGACGGAGATCCAGCCGAGGGAGCTGTCGTAGTAGTTGTGGCCGAGGCCGAGGGTGTGGCCGACTTCGTGCGCGGCAAGCTGGCGGATGCGCGCGATGGCGGTCTGGTAGAGGATGTCGGGCTTCTCATTGCCGGTGGTGTAGGGCGAGAGCAGGCCTTCGAAGATGAGGTAGTCCTGGCGATCGCGGAGGGAGCCGAGGGTGACGGTGCCTTTGATGATCTCGCCGGTGCGCGGATCGGTGATGCTGCCGCCCATGCTCCAGCCGCGGGTGGAGCGGTGGACCCAGTTGATCATGTTGTAGCGGATATCCATGGGATCGGCGCCCTCGGGGAGGACGGCGACCTGGAAGCCGTTGCGGAAGCCGGCGGCTTCGAAGGCCTGGTTCCACCAGCTGGCGCCTTCGACGAGCGCTTTGCGGACGTCTTCGGGAGCGCCGGGATCGACCCAATAGCGGATGGGCTTCACGGGATCGCTGATGGCCGCGGAGGGATCTTTCTTCTCGATGCGGTGGCGATGGATGAAGTGCTTCTGCATGGGCTCGCCGATGGGGGTGCTGTAATCGACGAAGGTGAGCCCGCCGTAGCCGGCGCGGGGATCGTCATAGCGGGGGGTGTAGTTGGAATCGGGGAGTTCGACGAGCGAGTAGTGCTCGCGCAGGGTGACGGCTTCGGCAGTGGGCGTCACGCTGGCGACGGTGCCGCTGAAGAGACCGCCGCCGCGACCGCCACCGCCGCGACCCGCGGCAGCACCGGCAACCGCGCCGGGCACGGTGACGACGATCTGGGGCGGGCCTTGGGAGGGGCCGCCGCCACCGCCGCCGCGTCCGCCGCCGGCTTCATTGGTGAAGGTGAGGGTGACTTCGATTTCGGTGTTTTTGGGGAAGGACTTGGTGCGGGGCAGATAGACGGCGCTGCGGGTGCGGTCGACGCGATAGGCGACGCCGCCGAGAGCGCCGGCTGCGCCGTGGCCATCGCGGAGGAAGAATTCGGTGGCGTTGACGAGGATGCGGCCATCGCTTTCCGCGGCGACGGTGAAGCCCCAGAGGATGGACTTGGCGAAGGAATCGGCGACGGAGCGGCGCTCGGCGGGGTTGCTGCTGGAGGAACGGAAGGACTCGTTGCCCTGCACCATGAGGACCTGGGGTCCGACGCGCTCGAAGCTGACGATCTTGCCGGCGCCTTCCTGGCCGCGGTCGAGGCCAAGATCGTTGGAGCCGAGGCCGGCGGCGAGGCCGGTGACGTAGAGAAATTCGGTATCGAGTTTCGGGATCTCCAGATAGAGATTGCCCGTGCGCTCTTCCCAATAGACCGGGAAGAAGCCGTCCATTTTCTGCATGCCGGTAGCGGTGCGTGCGGCGATGGTGGGGATGGGGCCGGTGGCGGCTTGCGCCGCGCCTCCGCCCGCGCCTGCTCCCGCGCCTTGTCCGCCGCGCCCGCCGCCCTGTTGCGCGGCGAGGGCGCCGGTGAACAGGAGAGACAGTATTACCGTTGTCGTGATTGAACCTCTATCCATTCGCAAAAAACCTCAGGATTCATTGTATACGGGACGCCGCGGGTGCTTCGCGGGAGGGGGGCGGGGACTGGTTGGCGTTTGGGAAGACCAGGGCTCGGCTCCGCCGAAGCTGGGGAAGACGAGAGCGCCTGTCAGCCGGGAGGGCGCGAAGGGTTGGCAGGCGAAACCGCCTACCCTACTGTTGGCGGGTTGGAGGCTGACTCCACGGCGGCGGCGGGACATTGTGGTCGCGCTGTTCCTGCGAGGGACCAGGTGCCTGCGACGATCGAAAGGCCGACGAGGGCGTCGGCAGCGGTCCAGGGGGACCGCCCCACGAAACGTCCGGAGACTTGCAAACCAGGATTATCAGGCGTCAGCGGGCTTCGACGACTCTGAGGGGGCCATCGAGCCTGAAGGTGAGGATGGTCTCTGCGGGGACGCGGATGGAGCCGCCCTTGGTGAGCACTTCGGTCAGGGCGCCGGCACCGGCTCCGGCTCCGCCACCGATGGCCGCACCTTTGCCTCCGCCAGCGAGGGCGCCGATGATGGCGCCGACCGCGGCACCGCCGCCAATGAATTCGCCGGTCCGCTTATTCTTCCCCAAGCCAGCGTGCCCCTTGTCTTCGAGGTTGCTGGTATCGAGGCGGTATTGCTGCCCGTCAATGGAGACGGATTGGAGATCGAGCACGAGATCGCTGGCGCCGCGGAAGCGGCCGCCGCGGGTGGCGGACTTGATGACGATCTGCACGTTGGCGCCTTTGGGAATGACCACGGCGCCTTCGGCATCCATCACATCGGCAGCCATCTCGGCGGCATAGAGCTGGCCTTCCACGGCGCGCGCGGAATCGATGGTCTCTTCATTGCGGACGGGAATTTCAGTGCCGACGGGAAGGACGCGGGTGACGCTGCGCACGGCAGCCACAGCGGGGTGGTAGTGATCTTCATGACGCTCAACGGGAGGTGCGGCGGGCGAGGCGTTGGCAGCGGCGGTCGTGGGCGCCTCTTCGTAATCGACACGGCGCACATCCTTCATGGCGATGGTGCGGGGCAGGCCGCCATCGGGATTGATGATGATGCCGGAGGCGGATGAGGAAGCGATGGAGCCGGTAACGCGGGAGCCATCGCGCAGCAGCACGGTGGCGCGGGGCAGGCTGGCGGCTTCGGGGGCGGGATCGGGCTTCGCGCAGGAGATCAACAAAGCGAGTGACAAGGCAAGACATAGCAGGCATCCGTTACGCATGCTCGAATTATAGAGCGAGTGACGGCGGCCGGGATGTTAAATGGAGCACGTTGCGGGGTTGGGAGTGCGGGGTTGGGAGTGCGGAGATCGCCGGCCTGGAGAGTCGGATAGAATCGAAGCTTGCGCTTCGCTCTCGCCATCCTGCTCACGTCCGTGTCTCTCACGGCACAGACGGACGCCACCGGAATGGAACGGCTGGCGGCGTTGCCCACGGCGGCGGCGCGGCGGCAGTGGATCGCAGCGGAGCAGTTGGCGATCACGCCGGCGCTGGTGCAGGCGATGATCGACCGTTCGGCCAAACAGCTGGTCGAACATCAGTTCACGGACGCCGAGGGGTGGAGCCGGATGGCGATAGAGTACGCCGCCCAACTTCACGACGAGCAACTGGAGGCGACGAGCCATCTGAGCCTGGGGAATGTGCTGGGCCAGGAAAACCAGTACGAGGAGGCTCGAGAGGCGACTCTATTTTCGCTCGGGATCGCGCGAAAGCTTGGAGACGGATGGCTGCTTTCGGTGACGCTCTCACGGCTTTCGTCCGTAGATGTGCGGCTGGGGAAAGAAGCGGAGGGACTGGCCGCGGCGCGCGAGGCGGTGGCGGTAGCGGCGACGGTACACCGCCCCGGGGTGGCCACGCGGGCGCGGCTATCGCTGGCGATCATGCTGGCAAGCCGCGGGGAGTACCGGCCGGCGCTGGAGGAGTATTTTCAGGCGTTGGAGTTGAACCGGGCAGAGGGCGACCGGGGCAATGAGGCGATTGTGCTGGGGAACATCGCGGCGATCTATCAGGACCAGGGCGATATGGCGCTGGCGATCCGCTATTACGAGCAGAGCATTCCGATCGCGCAGGCGGTGGGCTTTTCGATTACGGAGGCGCGCTTCTCGGGCAACCTCGCCGCGGCATACCTCGCCGCCGGGAAGCCACGGCTGGCGCGAGAGTACGCCGACCGCGCACTGGCGCTGGCGCGCAAGTTGAACCACCGGGAGACGATTGCGGGTTCACTGCTCACGCTGGGGGCGGCGGAGTGGAACGAGGGGCGGAGGAAGGAGTGTCTTGCCCGCTACCAACAGGCGGTGGAGATCCTGGACGAGATCGGCAACAAGGACATCCTGACCGGCGCACTGCCGGGGTTCGGGATCTACCTGCTGCTGGACGGGCAAACGGCGCGGGCGATGGAGGTATTGGAACGGGCTCGCACGGTGGCGCGCGCGGTGGCGGACCCGCTGGGGCTATACCGCGCCTCGGCTACGCTGGGGCACGCGCTGCGGCAATTGAAGCGACCGGGGGAAGCGCGCGCGGCGCTGCTGGAAGGGGTAGCGGCGGTGGAATCGCTGCGCACGAGAGTGGGCGGGGGAGCGATCGCGCAGCAGCATTTCTTCGCGGACAAGCTGGACGCGTATCAGGAACTGGTGCAACTTTCGGTGGAGGGTGGCAACGCGGCGGAAGCGTTTCTATTTGCGGAGCGGGGACGGATGCAGGCGCTGCTGGAGGTGTTGCGGGGCGGGCATCTGCCGCTCGACAAGGCGCTTACGGCGGCGGAGCGGGAGCGGGCGGGGACGCTGCATCACGAGTTGGAGAGACTGAACCAGCAGGCGGCGGGGGCTCCGCGGGATGCGGCGCTGGGGGCGCGGCTGACGCAGGCGCGGGGCGATCTGGAGGCGTTCGAACAGGCGCTGTATGCGACGCATCCCGAATTGCGCGCGCAGCGGCTGGAGGTGCAGCCGGCATCGGCGGCAGAGGCGCGGGCGCTGCTGCCGGATGCGGGCTCGGCGCTGTTGGAGTATGTGGTCACGGAGGACGTGACGCTGCTGTTCACAATCACGAGGGAGGCGGGACCGCGAATCTACCGCATCCCGATTGGGGCGGCGGCGTTGAGCGCGAAGGTGGAAGGTCTCGCCACGCGGATCGCGACGCGGGATCTGGATTTCCACGGCGCGGCGCGCGAGTTGTACCAACTGCTATTGGCGCCGGCGAGCGAGATACTGAAGGGCCGCACGACCCTGATTCTGGTTCCGGACGGACCGTTGTGGCGACTTCCCTTCCCGGCGCTGGAGACGCGCGGAGGCAAGGCGCTGTTGGAGAACAGCAGCGTGTCCTATGCGCCTTCGGCGACGGTGCTGCGCGAGATTCTGGCACGGCCGGGGCAGGGGGCGGTGCGGAGCGTGCTGGCGGTGGGCAATCCACCGGGCGCGAATCTGCCGGGAGCGGAAAAGAGCCTGGCGGCGCTGGCGCAGTTGTACGGTCCGGCGCACGGGTTGCTGCTAACGGGAGCGGCGGCGACGGAATCGGCATTCAAGGCAAATGCGCCGCACTTCGATGTGCTGCAGATTGCGTCGCACGGGGTGCTGGATAACGACAATCCGCTGTACTCGTATCTCTCGCTGGCGAAGGACGGAGCGAACGACGGGTTTCTGGAGGCGAGGGAACTGGCGGAGTTGGATCTGCACGCGCAACTGGTGGTGCTGTCGGCGTGCGATTCGGCGCGCGGGCAGTTTGGGGGCGGAGAGGGACTGATCGGGCTGACGTGGGCGCTGTTTCTGGCGGGGAGTCCGGCAACGATTGCGAGCGGGTGGAAGGTGGATGGCGAGACGGCGTCGCGGCTGATGCTGGAGTTGCATCGCGGATTGCAGCGGCGCGAATCGAAGGCGGAGGCGTTGCGGGCGGCGGCGCTGGCGCTGCGGGCGGACCCGCGCTACCGGCACCCGTTTTACTGGGCGGCGTTCTCGCTCTCCGGGTCGGGACGGTGAGGGAGCGGGCGGTTGGAGCGGCTACCGGTTCACGCGCCGAGGAGTTGCTGCATTTTCGCGGAGGCGCGCTGGAGGTCCCGGGCCTGGGCGGCGAGGGCGCGGCTGGCTTCGGCGCCGGCGTGACTGGATTCGGCGCTGGCCTGCGTGACGCGTTCGATATCGGCGACGGCCTGAGAGATTTCGCGCACGCGGCGGGCTTGATCCACGCTGCCTTCGGTGACCTTGCGGATGAGTTCGCGGGTGCCGGAGGCGCTGCCGGAAATGGCGCGCATGGCGGAATCGAGTTCGCCCATGGTGGCCGCGCCGCGGTGGGACGTGGTGACGGAGAGTTCGATCAGGGCGGAGGCATCTTTGCCGGCCTGGGCGGAGCGGTCGGCGAGGCTGCGGACTTCATCGGCCACGACGGCGAAGCCGAGTCCGGCTTCCCCGGCGCGGGCGGCTTCGACGGCGGCATTGAGGGCGAGGATGTTGGTCTGGAAGGCGATCTCATCGATGACGCGGATGATGCTGGTGATCTGGGCGCCGGATTCGGCGATCGCCTTCATGGAGCCGGCCATGCGGGTGAGGGCTTCGCCGCCGGCACCGACGCGGGCTTCGACGGTTTGCATGCACTCCGCCACGGCGCGCGCAGTCTGGGCGTTGGTTTCGCTCATCGCGCCGACTTCGACAGCGGCGGCCGAGGTTTCTTCCAGCGCGGCCGATTGCTGGTGCGCGCCCTGGGCCACGGCCTGGCTGGAGCCGGCCACCTGGGCGGAGGCGGATTCGACGTGTGTGGCCTGGCGCGCCATATCGGCGGCGATCCCCATGAGAATGCGGCCCGCATCGCGGAGCAGCCAGAGGACGACGACGAACAGAGCGAGGCCAAGAGAGGCGGCGGCGAACACCATATTGCGGCCCTGGCTGATGGCGAGCGCGCCCTGGGCAGCACCCTCCTTCATGAGTTCGCGCTGAAAGGCCATCATCTCCGAGGCGGCCTTTTCCATGGCCACACCGGCGGGGGAGCCGGTTTTTTTGTACTCGGCCATGGCGTCGGGGATTTTGCCCGCGTCGCAGAGTTCGCCGACGCGGCGGAAGCATTCGGCGTGGAGAGCGATGGCGGCTTCAAGGGTGCGCAGCCCCTCGGCTTCGGCCTTCGAATCGAGCAGGGGGCGCAGCTGATTGGCGAGCGCGGCGGCCTCTTCCCGGCGTTTGGCGTACTCTTTGCGGGTGGCAGCGGCGCCGGCCGCATCGGCCTGAACGGCATTGAGGAGCAGGCCGCGCTGGCCGGTCCGGAGGATGTTGGCGGCGGCTTTGAGTTCTCCGGCGAGGGCGAGTTTGCCGGCGCCGTTGCCGGTGGCGTGGAGGAGTTCGGAACGGAGCATTTCGCTGGCGCGCCAGGAGGCGAAGCCGGCGATGCCGCTGGCTACTACCATGCCGCCCAAGGTCCAGAGCAATCGCTTTTTAATCGTCATGACAATTCACATATCGAACCGCAGGCAACTTTCTAGAAAGCGGCGCCGCCTCTAAAGTTTTTTCCCGTTCCCACCGATAAGGCGAACATGGACGCCAAGCGCCTCCTCATCTCACTGCTTCTCGCCGCGCGGTTGTTTGCGGGCGACTCCGCCGCACCGCCGGTTTCCACGGGAAAGGCCGGGGGACAGGCCGGGGGACAGACCGGGGGACAGACCGGGGGACAGACCGCAGGGTGGCCGATGGTGGACCGGTCGCCGGCGGACCGCCTGCCGCATTGGCTGCGCATCGGCGGGCAGATCCGCGGACGTTGGGAGATGCCCTCCGGCACGTCGCTTACCAATAGCGGGAGGGATGGGTATTACGCCAGCCGGCTGCGCGTCACAGTGGGAGTGCAACCGGTGGCATGGCTGCGCTTCGGGTTCGAAGCACAGGATGCGCGTACGGCGG
>CAIRBY010000353.1 GCA_903876865.1 uncultured Acidobacteriia bacterium | reverse complement strand
GATGAACACGGATGGCCGGAATGCGCGTGGGCAGCGGCTAGAGGGCCAGGGACATGAGAATGCCATCGGCGCCATCCTCATAGTAGGCGGGGGCGCGGCGGAGTTTGCGGAAGCCGTATTTCTGGTAGAAGCGGAGGGCGCGGAGGTTGGAGATTTTGACGGTTAAGGTGAGGCGGGAGACGCGGCGGAGGCGGAAGCGGCGGAGGGTGCTGCGCATCAGGGAATCGGCTGCGCCGGAGCCGAGGAAGGCGGGGTCGAGGGCGAGGGAGACGAGTTCGGCGCGGTCGCCTTTGGGGAGGACGAGAGAGATGGAGTAGCCGCAGACGCGGCGGGGCTTGCCGGAGGATGGGGCGGCAACCAGAAACAGGCGGGGGGAGATGCGGGCATATTCTGCAAACAGATTGCGATCATAGGCATCGGCGCCGAAGCTGGCGACTTCGATTTGTAAAATGCGGGGCAGGTCGCGGAGCTGAAAAGGGCGGACGGTAAAGCGTTGGGGCATATCTGTTATGCTTTATTTTGGCGCACTTGGAGGGGATTCCGGGAGCCATGACAAAAAAAAGACAAAGCACGAACTTTCGACCTATTGACAACGATTTCGGACACGAGCATACTGAAACCATGTTGCAACTCAGTGGCAACAACGAAACGGGCGGGAACAGGGAAGAGGCGGGTGTGCAAGGGGATCGGCAGGCGGATTTGCAAGGGGATCTGATGGATCTCAAGCAGGGCGACGCGGCGATTCTGGAGCGGTTGGAATTGCCTGTGGACGATGCGCGGCGGCTGATGGAATTGGGATTTCTGCCGGGGACGCAGGTGGTGGCGGGATTCAGCGCGCCGGGGGGCGACCCGCGCGTGTTTCAAGTGGACGGCTCGGAGTTCGCGCTGCGCGGCGTGACGGCGCGAAAGTTGAAGGTCCGGGGGATACAGAAGGCCAACGGCGCGAAGGCGCGAAAGACGACAGCTCAGAAGACACTACCCCAGAGGAAACCGTGAGCGAGTGCAATGATTGCCATGGCTGCGGCGGTACGGCGGTAATCCAGGCGCCGGGAGTGGCGGCGGTGCGCACGGTGGCGCTGGTGGGTCCGCCGAATTCGGGCAAGACCACGCTATTCAACCGGCTGACGGGAATGCGGCA
Source organism: uncultured Acidobacteriia bacterium (assembly GCA_903876865.1). Lineage (GTDB taxonomy): Bacteria > Acidobacteriota > Terriglobia > Bryobacterales > Bryobacteraceae > Solibacter. The sequence continues at coordinate 499 of CAIRBY010000353.1, read as the reverse complement.
GAAGGTGGCGAACTTCCCGGGCGTGACGGTGGAGCAGCACACGGGCATCGCGGAGTTGGGCGACGGGCGGGTGGTGAACATCGTCGATCTGCCGGGGCTGTACAGCCTGGTCCCGCGGTCGGAAGACGAGCAGGTAGCATACGACGTACTGCACGGCGCGCGTCCGGGGGAGGCGAAGCCGGAAGCGGTGCTGCTGGTGCTGGATTCGACCAATCTGGGGCGGCACCTGATGCTGGCGGCGCCGATACTTTCGCTGGGGCTGCCGACGCTGATCATCCTGAATATGGCGGACGATCTGCGGGCGCGCGAGGGCAAGATCGACGTACGCAAACTTTCGGCGGAATTGGGCGCGCCGGTGGCGCTGATCAGCGCGCGCATCGGTGAAGGCGTGGAGCAGGTCTTCGACTTTCTGGCGGGGGCGATGCCGAAGCCCACGCCGACCTTACTGCCGGTGCTGCAGGACGTGCCGGGCTGCCGCAAGTGGGCGGGGGCGGTGGGG
>CAIRBY010000352.1 GCA_903876865.1 uncultured Acidobacteriia bacterium | reverse complement strand
CCGATGCCCCACACCGTAGGGCAGGCGGTTTCGCCTGCCAACCCGGCACTCCCCAGTTGCCCGAAGGCGCCCAACCAGCCCAAGCCGCGACCGCAGGGCAGCGCCCCCTGGCCGGTGCCCCGCACGGTGGGGCAGGCGGTTTCGCCTGCCAACCCGGCACGCCCGAGGAGTTGCCGGGCCAACCGCCTGCCCCACCCTCGGCGTCATCGAGGGAGCGCCAGCCGCTGGACCTTCGTGCCCACCCCGCGCGAAGCCACCGTACATCCCCGTTGTCTCGCTTGAACCCCGCGTCTGGCGATCTCGCTCCTATGGAGACTATCGACGGAGTGGCTGCGGCGCCGCTAGCTGCCTCCCTCGCCACCTGGATCGTCGCCGGGCTCCTCCTGCTGCTCCCCAGTTCCTCCCTCTTCCCCGCCGCCGATCTCTCCGCCGATCGCCGCATGTACCTGCCGCTCTTCGCCTTCGCCGCCGCCGCCGCGCTGCTGCTGGCGCGCGTCAAACCCGCGGTGGTCACGGCCATCGCCCTCGTCCTGCTCACTCTCAGCGTGCAGCGGACGTTCGTGTGGATGAGTGAGGAATCGCTCTGGAGCGAAGCCGTGCAGCGCGCGCCGCACAAGATCCGTCCCAAATTGCAGTTGGCCCGCGCCGTGCCCGCCGCACGCGGTTTGGAATTGTTGTCGCAGGCGCGCCTCGAAGCTCCCTTCGACCCCGCCATCGCGGCCGAAGCCGGAAAGATCCTGCTCTCTGAAGGACAGGCCGACGCAGCCTTGGATGAATTCGGCCGCGCCCTTGCGCTTGCGCCCATGGACGCGCGCAACGTCAACAATCGCGGAGTCGCCCTCGCCGCGCTCGGCCAGCACGCAGCCGCGCGCGCCGATTTCGAACGCGCGCTCCAACTCGACCCCGCGCTCCAGGAAGCGCGCGACAATCTCGCCCGCCTGCCTACTGAAGCGGCGCGGTGATCTGCACGTCGGTGGTGATGTTCTGCCAGTCCGCCAGCTCGTAGATCTTGAGCTTCGTGGTGAAGGGCACTATCATTTCCCTCGAGGCCATCGGCCCAGCTCGGTGCTGAAAGAGAAACTGCCCTGCGCGTCTTCTTCGGATTTCTTGGTGCTGCCCCACACCGTCACATTGCCGGCCAGGCCGCTAATATCCGCCGTGGAATGATTGATCAGCATGAACTGCACCATCGTCTTTTTCTTGGCGTCGGTCGTGAAGCGCACACCGGAAATCTCAATATACTTCTGCACCGGACTCGTCTTGGTTCCCGGCTTCGCCGCCGGATTTTCCACGCTCGCAATCGGCGCCGGACCGTTCCCCGCGGACCCCTTATTCGTTGACATCAGGGTGACCACCGCGAACACCACACCCGCCACACCCACCGCCGAAAGAATCGTCATCAGCCAGATCGGCAGTGTCAGCGTGCGCCGCTGGTGCGGTTCCTGCGGCAGATAATACCCCGGAGGCGGCGGAGCCTGCGCGTATTGCGGCGGCGGTGCATATTGCGGCGGCGCCTGCTGGTACTGCGGCGGCACCGGCTGCTGGTACTGCGGCGGAGCCTGCTGGTAATACTGCGAAGGGGGCGGTGGATAGGCGGGAGCCTGCGGTGGTGGAGCCTGTGCCTGAAGTGGTCCCGGCGGTGCTGTTGCAGGAGGTGCGGCTACCGGCGGCTGTGCCGCCCCGGCTTCCGCGGCCCTCTTGGTGCAATCCGGACACTCCGTATACGCCGGAGGAACTTCTCGCCCGCACTGCGGACAAATCCACGTGAACATTCGCTCGCCTCTCTCTTCACTCTATCTCAGCGGATACCGGCGAAGGAATACATCCGCCCGGCCGCATTCTGGTCGCGCCGGAAAGAGTAGAATTCCCCACTCCGGCACATGGTGCACAAATTCGACGCGTGGATGCGCCCCGGCGTTACGCCCATCTCTTCCAGTTGCCGCCGGTTGGCCGCTGCCAGATCCAGGTGGACCCTGCCCACCTCCCCGAACTGCGCCGCCACTTCCGGACCCACCTCGTAGCAGCACTTGCCGATCCCCGGCCCGATCGCCGCGTGCAGATCTTCCACCCGCGAACCATAAGCGCGCCCCATCGCCTCCACCGCGCCCGCCGCGATCCGCGCCACCGTGCCACGCCACCCCGCGTGGACCGCCGCCACCGCGCGCAACCGCTCGTCGATCAGCAGCACCGGGATGCAATCCGCCGTCTTCACCGCCACCACGCTGCCCGGCGTCCGCTCGATCAGCGCATCGGCTTCGCCCAGCACGCCCGTGCGCCCGCCCGCGGCTACGCACTCCGCCGAGTGGATCTGCTTCACGGTAGCCAAATGCGCGAAATGCGCGGGAATATCAGAGAGGCGCGTGCCGAAGCCGTGGATCAGCCAGGGAATGGCTGCCCACTCCGGCACGCGATAGATGTGATCGGAATCGCGCTGCAGCACGAGTTATACGGGATTCTGCGTCTGCGCGATGCGGATCTGCTTCTTGAAGTTCTCCAGCATCGATTCGTCCAGACGCACTTCCGTCGGCCGCTTCACCAGCGTCGTCATCTGGTCGATCTTATCTTG
>CAIRBY010000351.1 GCA_903876865.1 uncultured Acidobacteriia bacterium | reverse complement strand
CTTCGCCTTCACGCGCTGAATCACGTCCAGCGCATTCTCCCCCTGCCGCATCACCACGATCCCCGTGACCGCGTCGCCCTGCCCGTTCCAATCCGCGATGCCCCGCCGCAGGTCCGGCCCCAGCACCACCTTGCCCACGTCGCGCACCCGCACCGGCACGCCGCTCACGCTCGCCGCCAGCACGATGTTGCCCAGGTCGTCCGTCGATTTCGCGTAGCCCCGCCCGCGCACCATATACTCCGCGCCGCTCATCTCCACCAGGCGACCGCCCACATCGTTGTTGCCGCTGCGTACCGCCTCCACCACTTTCATGATCGGGATGTTGTAAGCCTGCAGCCGGCCCGGGTCCACGTTCACCTGATACTGCCGCACGAAGCCGCCCAGCGGCGCCACTTCCGCCACCCCCGGCACCGCCTGTAACTGATACCGCAGGAACCAGTCCTGCACGCTCCGCAACTCCGCCAGGCTATGCTTCCCGCTCTGGTCCACCAGCGCGTATTGGAAGACCCAGCCCACGCCCGTCGCGTCCGGGCCGATCTCCGCCTTCACCCCCTGCGGCAGCCGCGGCAGCACGCCCGAGAGATACTCCAGCGTGCGCGAGCGCGCCCAATACACGTCCGTGCCCTCTTCGAAAATGATGTACACGAACGAGTAGCCGAAATCCGAGAAGCCGCGCACCGCCTTCACCTTCGGCGCGCCCAGCATCGCCGTCACAATCGGATACGTCACCTGGTCTTCCATGATGTCCGGACTGCGGTCCCAGCGCGAATACACAATCACCTGCGTATCGCTCAGATCCGGGATCGCGTCCAGCGGCATGTGCAGCATGCTCCACACGCCCGCCGCCACCGCGAAGCCCACCAGCAGGAACACCACCATCTTGTAGCGCCCGCTGAATTCGATGATGGCGTTAATCATGCTTCGCCTTCTCCGCCGGCTCCGCCATGCCCGCCATCGCCGCCTTCAACTGACTCTCCGAATCGATCAGGAAATTCGCCGCCGTCACGATCCGTTCCTCGGTGGTGAGCCCGCTCAGAATCACAATCCGGTCGCCCACCCGCTCGCCGATGCGCACCTGCCGCGGCTCCAGGTTGCCGTTGCCGCGGTCCACAAACACCACCTGCTTCTGGCCCGAATCCAGCACCGCGTCCGCCGGCACCGTCAGCCGCCGCGGCGAGCCCAGCGCGAACACCACGTCCACGAACATATCCGGACGCAGCTTCATCCCCGCGTTCGCCGCCTCCAGCCGCACTTTCACCGTGCGCGTCTGCGCGTCCACCTGCGGTTGGATGTTGTTCACCCGCACCGTCACCGCGCCCGCTCCCGCTACCGGCAGCCGCACCGTCGCCGTCTGCCCCACGCGCAGCTTCGCCACATCGCCTTCGAACACTTCCGCCATCACCCACACGCGGCTCAGGTCCGCGATGGTGTACAGTTCCGTGTCCATCGTCACGCGCTGGTTCGGAAACGAATTCCGCGCCGTCACGAAGCCGCTCGCCGGCGCATACACCGTGATCGAGCGAATCGCCTTTCCCGTCCGCTCCACTTCCTCCAACTGCGCCTTGCTGAAGTCCCACAACTCCAGCCGCCGCCGCGATGCCTCGATCAGCGTCTCGCTATTCGCCACCGCGCCCGCGATGGCG
>CAIRBY010000350.1 GCA_903876865.1 uncultured Acidobacteriia bacterium | reverse complement strand
TCCAACTGGCTGGTCAACAATCCGCTGAAGCTGAACGAGCCGCGCGCGTTGGAGTAGTTGGTGCCGTTCTGCTGCAGGCGGGTGTAGCCGAATCCGAAGCTGAGGTTGTGTTTGCGCTTCGCCACATAAGTGAAAGTGTCGGTGAAAGACACCGTCTGGTTGCGGTTCAGGCTCGGGGTGCCATCGCTCATGCCGGAGAAGTTGGTAAACGAAAGCGAGGGCGGGCCGTAGTTGAGCGGGTCCTGCGATGGCCCGATGATGCCCAGTTCCGCCGCGATGTTCTGCGAGTTGGCGAAGAACGGCGAATTCAAACTGCGCGACCGGCTGATCGAGAGGTTCGCGCTGTTGTTGAGCCGCGGTTTGAAGCTGTGGCTCCAGCCCGTGGAGAAGCTCAGGCCGTTGCTCGACCCCGTATCCAGGAAGCCGAAGAGTTGATGCGAATTGGATGTGGAATTCTGTTTCTGGAAATTGAAGTTCAGCCGGTCCTTGTTGTTGAGCGGCGCGTTGAAGCGCACGCCGATGTTGCGGCTGTGGCTCGGGTCCGTGATCACGAAACGGTAATCCTGCACGATCCCCGCATAGGTGGGGTTCGGGAAATACTTGATCAGTCCCGCCGCGATCGGGCTGAAGCGGTTCACCGGGATCACGTTGTTGGGAAACGGCGAGCCGTTCCGGGGATCGTAGATCGTCAGTGGTGTGGTGGTCAGCGCCTGCGAGAAATCGCCACCCTTCTCCGCCACGGTGGGTACGGACCCCACGCTGCTCCTGCCATTACGGTTGATCGAGCCGCCAAACGTGATGGTGTATTGCGCGCGCTGCCAGTTCACGATTTTGGGGATGTGCAGCGGCCCGCCGAGATTGGCGTTGATGGTGTTATTCGCCGAATAGGGCTTCTGCGATTGCTGCCCGTTCAGGGAGTAGGGCGCCGCATTCAGCGCGGAGTTGCGCGCCGTAATCGCGATCGATCCGGAGACCGGAGGCGTGGTGCGCCGCCGGTTGCCGAAACTGGCGAACTGCCCGTTGAATGCGCCGCGCCCGCCGCGTCCCGCCTGCTGCCCGCGACCCCCGCCGAGACCGCCGCCACCACCGCCGCCGCGTCCGCCGCCACCACCCCCGCCGCCGCCACCACCCCCGCCGCCACCACCACCGGCGCCGCCACCTGCACCGCCAAAGCCGGGGATCGCCCCGCCTCCGCCGAATCCTCCCCCGCCGCCGCGTCCGCCGCCTCCGCCATCCGGAGGCGCGCCCGCCCCAACCCCAAAGCCGCCCTGAATCGCGCTGGCGCCGAAGCCGCCCAACCCAAGCGTGTCATTGGTCAGGTTCGCATTCATGCCGGGGGGCAGGCCCATCGAGTTCGAAAGTCCCTGCGCCGCCGAAGGTGCGCCTCCGGGTCCGCCGGGACCACCCGGTCCGCCCGGTCCGCCGCGTCCGCCCATGGCGCGCTGCCGACGCGCCTCATCGTCGCTCGATTGTTCCAAGCCGCCGCTCAGGCTGCCGTTCACCATCGCCACATCGTCGTCGCCGGTGAACTCCGCCACCGGGGGAGGCTCCTGCGCATTGGCCATCGCCTGCTGGCCTTCGGGCGTGGCGCGGATCGCCGCGCTCTGGAAGCCCGGTTGCTGTTGCCCCGCCGCTCCGCGTCCGCCGGCGTTTGCCGCTTGCGCCGCTCCCGGTCCCGCTCCCTGTCCTTGCCCCGGCCCGCGTCCCGGCCCCGGACCTTGCCCCTGCCCGCC
>CAIRBY010000349.1 GCA_903876865.1 uncultured Acidobacteriia bacterium | reverse complement strand
TGGCTGAGCACGCACCTGCTGGGAAATACGCTCACGGCGCTGCGGCTCCCCGCGCTGGCCGGAGGCATCCTGATGATGCCCGCGGCGTTTGCGGTCGGGACTGAGTTTTACGACCGCCGCGCCGGCCTGGTCGCCACTGCCCTCGTGGCGTGCTCCCCCGCCTTCATTGACTACTCGGTGAATGGCCGGGGCTACACCTGGCAGACCACGCTGCTCCTGCTCATGGCCTGGTTCGCGGGCCGCATCGCGGGGGAGCGTGGGAAGCTCGGGGATTGGCTTGGCCTGGTCTGCGCGGCTGTCCTGGCGGTGTATACGATTCCGACCAGCGTACTGCCTTGCGCCGGCATCATCTTGTGGTTATGTCTCACAGCTTGGCAGCGCGGTGGCGCCGGCGGCCTGCTGTCTTTTGCGAAGCGGATGCTTCCGGCTGCGCTGGCGATTCTGGTGCTGGTCACCGCGCTTTACCTTCCGGTGATGATCAGTTCCGGACCGCGCTGGCTGTTCGGGAACCGTTTCATTGCACCCATGGGCCGGGTGGTTCTGCTAGCCTCGATCCGGGGCTTTGTGCGCGAAACGTGGACGCGTTGGAATAGCGGTTGGCCCCGGTTCGCGCCGTTCCTGGTGGGCGCGGGCTTCCTCTTCGCCTTGCTGCTGCATCGCAAGATCGCGCGCCACGCCTTGCCCCTCGCGCCCGCGCTGTTTCTGGCGTGCGGACTGTACGTGAGTCTCCGCACCACCTTGGGTTATAGCCGGATCTGGCTGTATTTGTGGGCGTTTGTGATGGTGACCGCAGGGGCCGCGATTGCGTTCGCACTCTCGCGCCGCTCCTGCGTGGCGGCATTCGCCGTGACCTTTACCCTGCTGGCGGGCCTCGCGGCGCACCGGCAGGAGGTCTATCTCTGGTCCATCGAGACCGGCAACGTGCCGGAGCTCGCCAGGGCGGCAGAGTGGATGAACCGGAATCTGGATGCGCGGGACCAGGTTGTGGCTTCGATGCTGTGCGAGCCCGGGCTGCGCTATCTGCTGCTCCAGAAGTTTCCGCGACTGGAACCGCAACTGGACTCGGTCCCGTCGCCGCGACGGATCGTAGCCGCCATCAGCAAGCAGCCGAAGCACGATCCCGGCCGTCCTACGAATGGCCGGGAGTGGCAACTGCGGGAGGCGGCGCCGGACGAGGTCATGTTCACTCGTAACGACCGCGCACAGTACTCCGAGCCGCGCATCGTGCAGGAACTGATCGGTGTGACGCTCTGGGAATCCTGGCGAATTTCGCCCCAGCAAAACCGGAACGCCCCCACGCTCCAGCCAAAGTGAAGCGTGGAGCGCGGGGGCGCTGTTCCTGTGCGCAGTGCCGTTGAAGCCGGCGGTCTTACTTCTTCTTGCGCACCGTGGTGCGCGTCTTCTTCGGCTCGGAGCCTGCGCCGGAAGTGAGGGCGAAGTTGACGATCTCCGCCTGTTCCTGCTGATGCCGTTTGCCGCTGCCGGTTGCCGGGCTGGCGGATTCGGCGCGGCCCACATACTGCACCGTGCGGCGCGTATCGTCGAGCAGGGGTTGGATCTGCTCGCGCACGAAGCGCCACGGGCCCATGTTGCGCGGCTCTTCCTGCGCCCACACCACTTCGGCGGTCTGCGGATAGCGGGCGAGGATGTCGCGCGCCTGCGCGGCGGCAAAGGGGTAGATCTGTTCGACGCGGACCAAAGCGACATTGTTGGCGGCGCGCTCTTCGCGCCCGGCGAGCAGATCGTAGTAGATCTTGCCCGAGCTGAAGACCACGCGCGAGACCTTCGCGGCATCGGTAACCAGCGAATCGCCGAGGATCTCGCTGAAACCGCCAGTGGTGAAGTCCTGGATCGTGCTCACGGCTTTGGGATGGCGCAGCAGGCTCTTCGGGGTGAAGATGATGAGTGGCTTGCGGGTGCCGCGGCGATCGTGCCCGCCATACATCTGGCGGCGGATGAGGTGGAAATACTGTGCCGGCGTCGTGCAGTTGCAGACCTGCATGTTGTTTTCCGCGCACAGCGTGAGGTAACGCTCGATGCGCGCGCTGGAGTGCTCCGGGCCCTGCCCTTCATAGCCGTGCGGCAGCAGCATGACCAGGCCCGAAGGCTGTCCCCACTTCTGTTCGCAGCAGGAGATGAACTGATCGATCATGATCTGCGCGCCGTTGGCGAAATCGCCGAACTGCGCCTCCCAGATCACGAGCGCAAGCGGTTCGGCCACGCTATAGCCGAACTCGTAGCCGAGCACGGCGTATTCGCTGAGCGAGCTATCCAGCACGTCAAAGCGCGCCTGCTCCGGCGAGATGTGCTGCATGGGCACATAGCGGTTGCCGTGTTCGGAATCGTAGAAGGCGAGGTGGCGCTGGCTGAAGGTGCCGCGTCCGGAATCCTGGCCGCTTAAGCGGATGGCCGTGCCTTCCAGCACCAGGGTGCCGAAAGCAAGAGCCTCGCCGAAGGCCCAATCGAGCGTGCCGTTGTTGTGGACGACGTCTTTGCGCTTATCCACGAAGCCGCGCAGTTTGGGGTGGAGGTGGAAGCTCTCCGGGAAGCGGGTGATGCCGGCGATGACGCGCTCCAGCACCTGATGATTGACGCTGGTGCGGGGGCAGAAGCCGGCGATTTCTTCATTGGGGACGTCGGCCAGTTCCTGCGGTTCGAAGCGTGCGGCGGCT
>CAIRBY010000348.1 GCA_903876865.1 uncultured Acidobacteriia bacterium | reverse complement strand
TCGGGCAACTGGGGAGTGCCGGGTTGGCAGGCGAAACCGCCTGCCCTACGGTGTGGGGCATCGGTCACGGGGCGCTCGCCTGCGCGCAGGAGCCAGAGGATAGCCGCGAGCAGGGTTGCCCAGGCGACGAGACCGAGCCACGAGGGGAAGGCGATTTCGGCATCCACGGTGAAGCCGTAGGGCGCGAGGAAGAGTTGCAGGTAGCGGGCGATGACGCCGCCTTGCAGGGCCAGATATTTCCAGGGTGTGATGCCCGCCTGCAGGCCGGCGGGGGCGCCGGGAATGACGGATGTGGCCCAGATCACGCGGGCTCCCGCGGCAAGGGCGAGGGTGAGCATGGCGGCCAGCGCCGGCTTCCCAAAGCGTCGGGCGGGTATGGCTCCGCGCCAGGTCAGCCACGCGAGCATGACCGGAAACGCGGCACACTCTTCCTTGGCGAGCAGGGCGGCGCAGAAGCAGGCCACGGCGAGCCAGACGCGCTCTTCCAGCCACGCCCACAGGGCCGCGAAGCAGAACAGGGAGGCGAGCAGGATGCCGCGGGCCCAGATGTAATCGACGGCTTCGGATTGCAGGGGGTGAATCGCGAAGAGCAGTGCGGCGAGCCACGCGGCGCGATGGGGCAGGAGGCGGCGCAGGCAGGCCCACGCCAGCAGGACGGCGGCGAGATGGAAGAGCAGGTTGAAGAGGTGATAGCCGAGCGGGTCCGCGGCGCCGAGCTGGCGGTTCATCCAGAAGGTCAGGTAGGTGAGGGGGCGGGTCTGGCGGGGCGCCCAGACTTCGAGCCATCCGCGCGCCGATTGCAGGGCAGGGTCCTGGAAAATGGCATAATCGTCAAAGTGGAAGACCGAACCGAGCGAAGCGCCAAAGGCAACACACGCAGCGGCGATGAGGAGCAAGCGATCTCGCATGGCCAAGTACGAGCTTACGTGAAACGCCCGAAAACCGCAGCCGAGCGGAAGGAGCGGGTGGCGGAGATCGTGAGCGCGCTGGACCGCCTGTATCCGGACGCGCACTGCGCGCTGCTGCATCGCAACCCGTGGGAACTGCTGGTGGCGACGATTCTTTCGGCGCAGTGCACGGATAAGCGCGTGAACGAAGTGACGCCCGGGCTATTTCTGAAATACCCGACGCCGCAGGATTTCGCGGCGGTGAAGCCGGAGGTGCTGGCCCTGGATATCCGGAGTACGGGGTTCTTCAACAACAAGGCGAAATCCGTGGTGGGCGCGGCGCGGCGGGTGGTGGGGACCTTCGGGGGCGTGGTGCCGCGGACGATGGAGGACCTGCTGACGGTTCCCGGCGCGGCGCGCAAAACGGCCAACGTGGTGCTGGGTTCGGGCTACGGCATCGCGTCCGGCGTGGTGGTGGATACGCACGTCTCCCGCATCTCGCAGCGGTTGGATTTGACGAAGAATACGGACCCGGTGAAGATCGAGCAGGATCTGGTGAAGATCATTCCGCAGGAGCGCTGGATTCAGTTTTCGCACCAGATGATTTTTCACGGACGCGCGCTGTGCATGGCGCGGAGTCCGGAGTGCGAGGAGTGTCCGGTGAGTCCGCTGTGCTATGCGAAGGATAAGCGGGCGTAGGTTGGGAAGAGATGCGGATTGGGTAACACAAAAGACAAAACAGATTAGCCAGCACAGGGACAGGCCGGGAGGCCTTTCCTACAGCGTCCGGGAGGGGCGGTAGCCGGGGCGGCTGCGGATGCGCCACTTTTTGCCGGGGTCGTTGACGGGTTCGATCGAGATCTTGCGGAAGCCCTCGTTCGGATTGGCTTTGGGGTAGTAGGTCACGGTGTAGGAGTTGCCCAGATCTTCGCGGATGTCTTCGAAGGCTTCGACCTGCTTCTGCCAGGTCTTGGCCCAATAGGCTTTGCCTCCGGTGCGCTGCGAGAGGCGCTTGAAGACGTTGCTGGAGACGGGATCCTTATTCACTTCGGTGGTGGAGATGACGTAGATGGGGATGCCTTCGTCTTCGGCGACCGCGCGGACGTCATCGGGGGCTACCATGCTGGCGTTATCGGGGCCGTTGGAGAAGACGATGATCACCTTGCGACCGGGGACTTTGGCGGCATCGCGGAGGGCGAGCAGGAGGGCGTTATATAGCGCGGTATCGTCTCCGGCGACGCTCTTGCGTAATCCGGCGATGGCCTCGCTGTGTTCGTGGGTGAGGGGCGCGGCGCGGGAGAGGTTGCGGCTGAAGGTGTAGAGCGCGACGGAATCGGCGCGGTCGAGGCCGCGGACGAAATCCGCGATGGCGTCCTCGGCGTAGACGAAGCCCTTGTACATGAAATTGCTGGTATCGAAGAGGACGAAGACGTTGGTGCCCACGAAGGCATCGGGACGGTCCATGCCGGGCAGCGCGTCCTTTTGGCCTTCGAGCATGGGGTGGGTGGAGCCATCGGCGCTGACGGCGAGGGGAGCTTTGGCACCCTCGGCGAAGGTGGCGACCTGCTGCAGGATGCCGTCTTCGTAGATGCGGAAATCGGTAGGCTTGAGCCCGTTTACGTAGTGGCCCTTGTTATCGGTCACCTGAAAGCTGAGCACCACCATATCCACCTTGACGCGGAAGATGGGGCGCTGGCCCTCCTGCGCGTGAAGCAGTGTGCCGGCTGCGGTCAATCCAAGAAATCCACGTCGAGAGGTCAGCATGATGGTTGTCCAGGTTCAGTTCTTAATCCAGGTTCAGTTCTTAATCCAGGTTCAGTTCTTAATCCAGGTTCAGTTCTTAATCCAGGTTCACTTCTTAATCCAGGTTCAGTTCTTAATCCAGGTTCAGTGTTTCACTCGCGTTTGTTTACTGCAAGAGAGCTTTTTGTTCGGCCGCGACGGCGCGGGAACGGTGCGCACATCCTCGCCGACGGTGCGGAGCGATTTCAGCAGAGCGGGCCAGTCTTCCAGGTGGGAGGCGAAGATCTGTTCCACCAGACGGCGCGTCCACTCCGGGATGCGGACGTTGAGTTGCGAGGGGGCGACGCCCAATTCATCGGCGAGGCCGGCCCAATAGAGAGTGTTGGATTCCCAGCTTTCCGCCATGATGCGGCTGGAGTAGCCCATCAGTGTGGGGAAGGTGCGGAGGTTGAGCAGTTCCGGTTCATAGGAGTTGGCCAGGGTAGGTTTGGGTGAGCCGAAGGCGCGGGAAATGGCGGAGGGGCTGAACTCCTCAGACGACGTGGCGGCGAGGCGCTTGAGGTCGGCCAGCAGAGGAGAGGTGGCTGCGTCGCGCTTCCCGCTGAGGTCGCGGGCGAGGAAGTCACGGGCGAGGAAGTCACGGGCGAGGAGGTACATCTCCGCGGGCGTGACGCGGTCGGAGGCCTCTTTGACGGCGCCCTGTTCGATCAGGACCGCCACCTGATGTTTGCGCGCCGGGGCGGCGAGGGTGGAGAGCGAGGCGACCACCTGGGTGCGGATTTCGGGATCGAGCGCGGCCTCGGCCAGCAGTTCGCGGCCGTAGCGGAGGTGCAGTCCGACCCAGTGCAACTGGGAAGGCGTGACCTGCCAGAAGCGCGGGATCTTGGCGCTGAGCATCATCTGCGGCACCAGGTCGCCCCAGATGAGGGCCTGTGTCTGGGTGGGGATGAGGAAGTTCTGTTCGGCCTCGGCGAGGGCGTAGGGCAGGGCCGAGAGCGAGCCGGTGAGGCGGCCTCCGCCGTTGGAAGGCCAGCCGGTGCCATACATTTCGGTGGGGCGCCAGGTGTGGTCCGAGCCCTGCATGCCGAGGAAATCGTGACTGCGCACGAAGACCGGGTTGGTATAGAGGATCTGCGCGCCGGGCGGGGCGTAGTGGGCGTAATTGAAGGCGAGGAGCGTGTCGCGGAGCACGGGCGCGAGCAGGCCGCGCGTATCCTTGATCTTCTCGGCATCCGCCCCGGCCTTTTCCAGAGCGGCGCGGAGGTTGAGTTTGCGCTCGGCCTCGATGTGCTTTTCGGTCCAGAAGCCGAAGCCCATTGCGTTCTTTTCGGTGGAGGTGAGGGCTGCGCGCGGCAGCGAGATTTCACTGATGCGGCTGGCGAGCTGATTGACGAGTTTGGGGTCGAGCTTTTCGCCCTTGGCAATGGCCTCGATGTGGTCGGCGAGTTGGAAGAGGGTATTGAGCGAGATGGTGCGCTGCGCATCGAGGATCTTCATCAGATCCTGCACCATGATGTCGTGGGTATCGGTATCGGCGGTGGCGCCGGCGAGGCGATCGAGCATCCGCTCCTGTGTTTGCGCGGTGGTGGCGGAGGCGAGCAGCAGGTTGACGCCGGTGCGTCCGGCATCGAAGAGGTCGCGATTGGATTTGACCGAGGTGAAGGCGGTGAGGATGCCGCCGAGGACGGTATCCGCCGCGGCGCCGCTGATGGTCTGCTGGCGCACCAGGATCTGCCAGATCCCGACCGTTGCCTGGAAGGTGCCGGCCACATCGGAGTGCAGCAGCGGGTCTTTGATCTTGAGGATGGCGGCCATCTCATCGAGATAGGCGAGGATGTTCTTCTCGGAGATGCTGCGGCTCTCGCTGAAGAAGGAAAACTGGCTGCCGTAGGTGTGATACTCGCGGGCGAGGCGGTCCACTGTGGTGGGGGAGAGCGGCGTGGGGCGCGCGCGATCGATATCGCTGATGGCCATGAAGATCTTCAGCGGCTCGTTTTCCACGGTCTTGCGGCAGAGGGCGAAGAGCGCCTCGAGCACATCGTCCGGTTCCTTCCACGAGCTGGCGAGTTTGGTGAGCTTGCCATCGTACTTGCCCTGCGGGTGATTGAGGAAGAGATTGCGCCACACTTCCAGGCTGCCGGGGATGTGCGGCTTGCCGTTGGCATCCACCTGCAGGCGGGTGGTGAAGAGCATCATATCGGTATTGGCGCGGAAGACGGGGCGCGCGGGACCGGGGCTGGTGATGCGTCCGCGGACGGCGGTATAGAAGCGCTTCATGCGGCTGGGGTCGGTGAGGTAATCGCGGACCGGTCCCTGGATGCGCGCGAGTGCGTCGAAGAGGCTGGCGAGCCAACCGTCATCCTTGGCCATGAGCTTGTCGAAGAAGAGGGTGCCCTGATCGGGATTGGCGCCGACGAGTTCGTTCCAGACGCCGGCGGAGCGGGCGCCGCCGGGGATCACGGCCTTGCCATCGCGGATCTCAAACATGCCGCCGAAGAAATCCAGCACGTGGGAGTAGGCTTTCAGGCGGGTGAGGGTGAGGCCCTTGCGCATGGCCTCGGCGGTGGGCGTGTCGAGTTTGGAGAAGCCGAGGTAGAGGCGGCAGGTGGAGGGGTCGGAGATGAAATTCTCCAGGAAGTTGCTGCCCTCTTTCTCTTTGGGGCCGGCCCAGTATTCGGGTCCGAAGAGGACGGGGACGTGGGTCGGGTGGAAATCGTAGGTGAAGGGGCGGTTGGTGCGGAGCGCCTCTTCGAGTTCGTTGACGGGGAAACCGGAATCGGTGGTAAGGAAGGCGCGCGGGGCGTTGACGGTTTCGAGCACGACTTCACTGCCGCAGCCGCCGCGCATGCGGAAGCCGAGGATGCGGAGCAGTTCGCCGGCCGCGGGCGATTCGCAATTGTCGATCTTGATGACGCGGGCTTCGCCGGAGAGTTTCTCGAGTTCACGCGCCTGGGAGAGATAGCGGTGGACGAGTTTCAGATACTCGGTCTGTTCCAGGGCTTCGTTGTTGTGGGAGGCTTGGTAGCCGTTGGTGACCACATTGCGGGCGAGGGCGGGAATCACGTCGTTGGGGTCGGAGTCCGGGGAGAGGGCGGCCATGCGCGAGAAGGAGCGCAGCGGGCCAGGGATTTCGGCGGTGCCGGCGTTGCCGGCAGGCTTGGCGGGGGAGGTGCCGAGCGCGGCGGCCGTTCCGCCGGCGGCGCGGTAGGATTCCAGGCTACGGGTGGCGGCGTCGCGCTCTCCGGCGAGCAGTTGGAGAATGGCCAGGCGGCGCATGACGGCGGTGGCGCGGGCGGAATCGCCGGCGGCGCGCGCGGCTTCGAGCAGGTTGGTATAGGCGGCGCG
>CAIRBY010000347.1 GCA_903876865.1 uncultured Acidobacteriia bacterium | reverse complement strand
GCTCCGCGCAGGCATGGTAGGGTCGCTCTTCGAGGAGGCGGGCGCATTTCCGCGCGAGTTGCTGGCGGAGCGGTTGCGTTCGCTCTCGGAGCGCAACATCTACCTCGGCGGCAGTTCGTGGAAGTACGAGGGGTGGCTGGGACAGATTTACGATCGCGAGCGGTACGCCACGCGCGGGCGGTTTTCGAAGAAGCGATTCGAGGCGGAGTGCCTGCGCGAATACAGCGAGGTCTTCCCGGCGGTGTGCGGGGATTTCGCGTTCTACCAGTTCCCTACCCCGGAGTTCTGGAGCCGTCTGTTCGCGCCCGTACCGGAGCATTTTCGCTTCGGGTTCAAGGTGCCGGAACAGATCACGTGCAAGATTTTTCCGACCCACGCCCGGTACGGCGCGATGGCGGGGAGGGAGAACGAAGCGTTTCTGGATGCCCACGTTTTGAAGGAAATGTTTCTGCGTCCGCTGGGGCCGCACCGGGAGAAGACGGGGGTGCTGATTTTCGAATTCGGTTCGTTCTCTAAGCGGGCATTCGGCAGCGCGGCCGAATTCGCGGAACGGCTGGACCCGTTCCTGGGACAGCTGCCGCCGGAGTTTCGCTACGCGGTGGAGATTCGCAACGCGGATTTTCTGCAGCCGGAGTATTTCGAATGCCTGCGCGCGCATGGCGTGGCGCACGTTTACAACGCCTGGGCGAGGATGCCGGAGTTGCAGCGGCAGATGGCGATCGCGGGCTCGGCGACGGCGGATTTCCAGGTCTGCCGGGCGCTGTTGCGCTACGGGCGGGTGTACGAAAAAGCGGTGGAGGCGTTCACGCCCTACAACGAAGTGAAGGACCCGAACCCCGAGGCGCGAGATGCGATGAGGGCACTGATCGACCGGGCGGGGGAGAAAAAGCAGCACCTGTTTTTGTTTGTGAACAACCGGCTGGAGGGCAATGCGCCCTCGACGATTTTGTCGCTGGTGGAGTGAGTTTGTAGAGTGAGTTTGTAGAGTGAGCTTGTGGAGTGAGAATGGCCGCGGTATCCTAACGGAGCTAACCTATGCTGCTCGACATTCAGGAATCTCAGATTGGGTCCGATATCACGCTGGTATCGGTGACGGGGAAACTCGCTTTGGGGCGGGAAAGCCAGCGGATCGAGACGCTTTCGGAGGAGTTGGCGAAGCGCGGCGCGCGGCGGGTGATTTTCGATTTGAGCGGAGTGGATTATATCGATAGCGCCGGGATCGGCATGCTGGCGCTCTCCACCGGGAAATTGAAAGAGGCGGGCGGTTCGCTGGCACTAGTCGCGCCCGAAGGCAGGGTTTTGCAGTTGCTGACGCTGACGCAGATGACAGCAGTTCTGAAGGTATGCGCGACGGTGGCGGCGGCAATGGAAGTTGTGTAGTTGGCACGCGCAAAAAGGCTTCGCGCGTGATATACAGAAAATTCCGCCGCACCCCCTAAAGGGCGTGTAGCTCCGTTGGTTCAGGCGTTGTCTTGAAACGGTTGTTTAGTCAGCGGCGCACAGATTACTCCCTGGTATTTCCGAAGACTTACAGCCGCCCGTGTTGGACTCCAGAACGCGATGTGGCTTCCCATGACGGAAGAGCGCGTTGCCTGGCACCGGCGAGCGCGGCGAGGAAGAGGCCGATGCGTGGGAGCGCCTCCGGCGGCTTTGCATGAAGCCGGAGGATTACTTCCCGCCTGCGGCTCGATCCGCGGACGTCACCGCGGCTGGAGCGACCCTCACGATCCGTTCCGTTTTCTGCTTACAACCCTTCAACCTGGATTCCGTGAGCGGTGCTTCACGAGATCGATCCGATCGTTGGACGGTTTAACAGTTGTCGGTAAACCGCTCACGACCTGGACGACTACACACGGATGCCGATCTTCTCCAACAGGGCAGTGTACGGGGAGTCCTTAGTTGGTGAGGTGCACCAACGCACTGTCCCCGCGTGCTCAGCGTCACTTCGTTGCGGAGTAGGCCTCCACTACTGATAAGCTCCCGCCTTCTTGAAATCCCCTGCTTTCACAAGCGAGACCGCACTGGCATCCACATGCTTCCTGAACGCCGCACTCACCTGCGCCGGCGTCAACGCCGCCACCGCCGCCTCCAGCTTGGCATCCCACTCCAGCGTGCGGCCCCAGCGCTCGCGCGTCATCAGCAACCCGCCAACCGACGCCTCTTCCGCCCGCGCCACAGTCCGCGAATCCAGCCACGTCTTCTTGGCCTTCTCCACTTCGTCCGCCGTGAAGCCGTCCTTCAATGCCCGCGCTAACTCCTCGTTGAACGCCGCTTCCACCTTCGGCATATTCTGCGGCGCCGCAATCGCCGACCCCGACAGTCTCCCCCCGTCATCCTTCGTGGGAGCGGAGAAGCCGGCCGAAGCGCCATAGCTCAATCCGTCCTTCACCCGAATCCGTTGGAACAATCGCGAGTTGGGCGAACCTCCGAAGATCATCCCCGCAATGTTCATCGCCGCGTAATCCGGATCCTCGTCCGTCATCTTCATCGGCATTCCAATCAGGAAAAGGCCATTCTGCTTGTCCGGCGTTTCAATCTTGTGGTTGATTGCATCCAGCTTTGCGTAACTGTTCAAAACGAGCCGCTCGTACCGGCTGGCGCTCTTCCAATCGCCGAACAGTTCCGTCACGACCTTCTGCATCTGCGCCGGGTCGAACTGCCCCGCGATCGTGATCTCTCCCTCGCCCGCGCCGTAGAACTGCGTGTAAAACTTGCGCACGCCGTCCAGCGTCAACTTCTTCAAGTCCTCGATCTGTTCGTCGATCGTGGAGACATACCGTATGTCTCCGCGCGAGTAGCGGGCGCTGAAATGCCGGCTCATGTCCAGCGAAGCCAGCGCGTTCGGTTCTGTGCGGGAACTCTCCGCCCCCGCGATGCGTTGCTGCCGGATCTGCTCGAACTCCGCTTCCGGGAACGACGAGTCGCGCAGCAATTCCCTGGCAAACCGCAGCGAGTCGGCCAGATTCGCCTCCAGCGTCCGTACGCTCGCCGAAGCGAAATTCGCACCGCCCGAAACGCTCATCTGCGCCTTCAGCCGGTCGGTTTCATCCTGAATCTGCTGCCGGCTCTTATTCCTGGTGCCGCGCATCAATAGCGCGCCCGCCATGACTCCGTCCTCGGATCTGCCGGACAGCGACTTCTCATCTCCGAACCGTACCGTCATCGAGAACGCCACCGTCCCGCCCCGCGTCTTCTTCGGGAACATCACCAGCTTCAATCCGTTGGGCAACTTGGCGCGGATCACCCGCGCTTCGATATTCTGCGGAGTGGGGTCGAACACCTCGCCCTGCTGTACCCCCACGCCGCCTACATAATCCTTGAACCGCACCGCCGGATCCGGCGTGGCCGGAATCTCCGCCCGGTCCGGAGTCTTCGTCGGAATGAACTCACCCAGCGTGCGGTTGGAGGCTTTCAGATAAGCCTTCGCCACCCGCGTCACATCGGCGGGCGTGATCTTCTTGACTTCGTCGCGCATCAGGAAGAACGACCGCCAGTCGCCCTCGCCCACATACCCGCCCAACATCATCCCAATCGACTGCGAATTTGTCATCGCCAGCTCGATATTCTTCAGGATGCGAGCCTTGGCGCGATCCACTTCGTCCTGCGAGGGCGGCTCATTCGCCAGGCCCTCTGCGGTCTTCAGCAGAATCTGCTGGGCCTCGTCCAGCGATTGCTCCGGATTGAGTTGCGCGAACGCAAACGCAAACCCCGGATCGTGCATCCCGCCCGAACTCATGCTGGCGCCCACCGCCTTTTTGTTATCCACCAGCGCCTTGTATAGCCGGCCCGTCTGCTGAGCCCCCAGCACCTGCGACATTACGTCAAGCGCGGCCATATCGGGGTGCAGCGCCGCCGGGATATGCCAGACCGCCATAATCCCCTGGATATTTCCCACCCGGCGCAAGGTTACCGAGCGCTCGCCCTCTTGCGTGGGCTCCACCGTGTAGGGCTGCGTCAGCGCCCGCGTCGGCTTGGGAATCGCGCCCAGCGTTTCCGCCACCACCGCCAGTGCCTTCCCTTCGTCGAACTGTCCCGCGATAATCAGCTCCGCGTTGTCCGGCTGATAATATTTTTCATAGAATTTAGCCAGGTTCGCAATCGGCACCCGTTCCACATCGCTCCGGCTGCCAATCACCGTCTTGCCGTAATTGTGGAAGTTGTAGGCCGCCGCCAGCACGCGCTGACGCAGGACATTGAGCGGGCTGTTCTCGCCGTTTTCCATCTCGTTCCGCACCACCGTCATCTCGGTGTCCAGAGCCTTTTGCTCCATGGTCATGTTCACCATGCGCGCGGCTTCCAGTCCCAGCGCCCAGCGCAGGTTCTCATCGCTGGCGTTGAACGTCTCGTAGTACATCGTCTGATCGTAGGAAGTGGTGCCGTTGAAACTGCCCCCGGCGCGGTCCGTCAGTTCCTTGAAGACTTCCCGCCCGGTCTTGGTCGTCTTGAACACCATGTGCTCCAGCAGATGCGCCATCCCGGTCTCGCCATAGCCTTCATGGCGCGATCCCACCCGGTACACTACATTTACCGTGGTTTTGGGCTTCGAGTTGTCCGGAAATAGCAGCACTTTCAGGCCGTTTGGAAACGCATACTCCGTGACCCCTTCAACCGAGGTCACCTTCTGAACGCCCTGGGGGAGCGTTTGGGCCCATGCCGCGGCAGTCAAAACGATGCCAGCGGCGAAAATTGCGATCAGTCGTTTGAGGCGCATCTGTGAATTCCTCTAATTCAGTGTTCCGGGTTTGATTATACACAGCGCCATGAGAAACTCAAGCTGCCCCTCTATCGTCGTAAGCGCACGAACCTCAAGTACCTGCTCAAGGAAAGGGAGCCCTCCTGCTTTCGGGCAGGCTGGCAGCCTCTGTTTAGGCCACGCTGGTGATCAGATCCCGGCATCCCGCCTTTCCCCGTCAGAATCATCTCGCAGGATACAAGAGTGCACAGCAAAACCGGCTTCGTGCGTGATATACTAAAAATTCCGCCGCACCCCCCTAAAGGGCCTGTAGCTCAGTTGGTTAGAGCGCTACCTTGACACGGTTGTTCCGCCAACGACTTACAGACCAGTCTCCAGTGTTTCCATAGACATACGGCCACCCGTTTTGGACTCCAGTTGGACGCCAGGAGCGCTACCGTGCTTGTCGGACTCCACACGGACTCCGGTTTCGAGGCCGGAGTCCAAGTGATTTCCACACACCTACCGGGCGGTTGGTAGTCCACGTGCTCTTACGCGCGGTATTAACCGCCTTTTCAAAAACCTGTGCCTGCTCTGTACGATGGTGAATGGACTAGTTTTTCCGACTCCTATATAGAGCGAAGGATTTTGATGTGGCAATAAGGCGGAAGGC
>CAIRBY010000346.1 GCA_903876865.1 uncultured Acidobacteriia bacterium | reverse complement strand
GAGTAGGGGTTCTTGGCGGGCTTTGCGGCTTGGCGTGGGACGGGTTTGGGATCGTGGGCGGGGGAGATGGCACGCAAAGGCGCAGAGGCGCAAAGAAAGGCAAGAGGGGAGCAGGGGTTCTTGGCGGGCTTTGCGGCTTGGCGTGGGACGGGTTTGGGATCGTGGGTGGGGAAGGGGGCACGCAAAGGCGCAGAGACGCAAAGAAAGGCGAAGCAGGAATAGGTGTTCTTGGCGGGCTTTGCGACTTGGCGTGGAATGGGTTTGGGTTGGGGGGAAGATGGCGCGTGGAATGGCACGGGTGCGGGCGGGGTACCATCGTAGAAAGATGATTTATACGTGCTATGAGATGGTCACAGACTGCCGGGCCAATCGACCTGAGGGGTGGACGCATTTCATCACCAATTACGTCCCGGTGATTCGCAAGGCGCTGGCGCATTATGTGCCCGGGAAGGAAGCGGATCCGATGCTGCTGGAACGGATCCTGCTGGCTGTGCGCAAGCCCGAGTCGTTTGTATTCCAAGCCACGGAACCGCCGGAGGAACGGTGGTTCGTTTCGCAGTTGCGGCAGATCGTGATGGCGGAACTGCACTCGCCCGCGGCGGAGATCGCGCTCGATCTCGAGCAGGTGGGAGCGGCTCTGGAACCGCTCACGATGACCGAGAAGCAGGCGGCATGGCTGGAGACCATGCGCTACGCTCCGGAGGATGCGGGGCCGATGCTGCGGGTCTCGGCGGAGACGGTGGAGAAGGTGCGGGTGCGGGCGGCGGAGTTGATTCGCGGTAAGGTGGACGCGTGGCGGCGCACGCTGCTGGCGGAGAACGGTCCGGCGCTGGGGCGTGAAGCCGCGGTGGCGCAGGGCGCGGATTGCCTGCCGGGGAAAGCATTTCTGGACGTGATCGACGGGCGTACGGCTTGGCGCGGACGCGAGATGATGGACCAGCATCTGCGGGGCTGCCTGCACTGCGTGGATCACTTCTGCCGGTTACTGGAAGTGGTGTACCTGCTGCGCGGCAGCCAACCGCTGACGGCGGAAGAGGCGGAACCCCTGCTGCGCCGGTTGGGAATCGAAGCGCCCAAGCCGACCGGCTGGAAGCGCCTGTTGCGCCGCGCCTGACGGCGAACAGTTCGCTATCATGTGTAATCCGACCGGATGGCCGGAGTGAACCCGTGAAGCGATTTCCATTTCTCGACTGGATGCGTGGGCTGGCCGTAGTCATCATGATCCAGTGCCACGCTTTTAATTCGTTCGTGCGCATGGACCTGCGCGAAGGCGGCCCGTATGTGCTCTCGCAATTCATTGGAGGCATGGCTGCGCCGCTCTTTCTGTTCATGGCAGGTATGACTACGGGTTTCCAAATGGAAAGCCTGGAGCGGAAAGAGGCGGTAGTCTGGCGGCGCTGGTGGATCTCGCTGGGGCGCGCGGGCTACATTCTGGCGATTGCCTTCACGTTCCGCTTCACGAACTGGCTGTTCAGCGTGCCGCACGCCTCGTTAACGGAGCTGACGAAGGTGGACATCCTGAACTGCATGGGTGTCGGGCTGGGAGCGCTGGCGGTGACGGCGGTGGTTCCGGCGGCGACGCGGGCGCGCTTCGCGGTGATGGCGGGTCTGGGGATCGCAGCGGTCTCGCCGCTACTGACGAATCTGGATTGGAGCGGCACTCCGGCGCTGCTGCAGGAGTATCTGGTGCCGGGACAGGCGCGCGGTCACTTCCCGTTTTTCCCGTGGGTGGCGTATGTGGCGTTCGGGATCGCGGCGGGGGATCTGGTGAAACGCGCCTCGGCCGAACGCTTCGAACGCTTCATGCAGTGGAACGTGCTGATCGGCTTCGGCATGATCCTGACGGGCCAATACTTTTCCAACCTTCCCTACTCGCTCTACACGAAATCGAGTTTCTGGACGGATAGTCCGGCGCTGATCGTGATCCGCGTGGGCATCATCCTGTTGATGATGGCCGGATCTTTTCTGTGGACCGAGTACTGTGTGGGTCCGGGGTGGAGTTGGATGCTGGCGATGGGTAAGAACTCACTGATGGTCTACTGGGTGCACGTGATGATTGTGTACGGCTCGGTGGTGCGGCCGATCAAACGGGCGCTATCGATTCCCGAGGCCACGCTGGCCACGCTGGTGGTGACGCTGATGATGATTGCGATGTCGGCGTGGTGGCTGCAGCGGAAAGGCCGCAAGGCGTCGATGAAGGCGGCGGGGTAGGGGAAAGACAGGAAGACGACAGGCATGAGCGGACTTCCCGAACCCTGGATGCGCGGCCCGATCGAGGGCGTGGACGTACTGGCGGCGCCGGTGCTGTATGCATTTCAGCAGGCGCGGGAAGAGTTGCGGCAGCACACAGAGGGATTGACGGCGGCGCAACTGTGGGCGCGGCCCTACGGTTTCGGATCCGTGGCCTTCCACGTGTTGCACATCGCGGGCAGTACGGACCGGCTCATGACGTACCTGCGGGGCGGGGCGCTCACGCCGGAGCAACTGGCCTGCCTGGAGCGCGAGCTGCAGGCGGGGATGCACTCGCGCGAGGAGTTGCTTGCAGAAGTGGAGCGCGCGTTTGCGGCGGCGGAGGCGGTGGTGCGCGCGTTGGACCCGGCCACGCTGCGGGAGACGCGAGGTGTGGGGAGGCAGCGCCTGCCCACCACCGTGATCGGATTGTTGACGCACATCGCCGAGCACACGCAGCGGCACCTGGGGCAGGCGATCGCGGCGGCAAAGCTGGTCCGCGTGTGTGGTAATATTCCGTAACCCATGCGCACACTGCTTCTGCTTTCTCTCTCTGCTTTGGTATGTTTCGCACAGCGCGGCGGCAACGCTCCCGCTGCTGGTCAGACACCTGCCGCTACAGGCGCCGCTACAGGCGCCGCTACAGGCGCCGCCACAGGTGGCGCGGCCGCAGCAGCCGCAGCCGCTCCACAGGGCGGCAACGACGAAGTGCTCAAGAAGATCGACGACCTGATGTGGCACGTGCTGCTCGACGATGTCGCGGTGGTGGATAAGATCGAGTACACCAGCCTGCCGCCGGCGCACATCGGCAACCCGAAGGCTCCGGGCGCGGGCAATCCGCTGCTACTGCGCGCGTATACGTTCATCCCCAAGAATCTGGACCGGACGAAAAAGCAGCCGCTATTGGTGTTCAGCCATCAGGGCGTGCACGCCAACGAAGACACGCGCGATGCGCACGTGTTCCGCGAACTGCTGGCGCAGGGCTACTCGATTGTGGCGCCGGATTACCGCGGCAGCACCGGCTACGGGCGCGGTCTCTACGAGCAGATCGATTACGGCGGGCGCGAAGTGGAAGACGTGTACCTGAGCGGGCAGTGGATGCTGGACAACTACTCGTTCCTGGACCCGAAGCGGGTGGGCGCGATCGGCTGGAGCCATGGCGGCCTGATCACGCTGATGCAGATCTTCGCGCATCCGCAGGCGTACGCGGTGGCGTATGCGGGCGTGCCGGTGAGCGATCTGGTGATGCGCATGGGCTATGAGAACGCGGGCTATCAATCGATTTATTCCGCGCCGTATCACATCGGCAAGACGGTGCGCGAAGACATCATGGAATACCGCAAGCGCTCACCGGTGTATCACGCCAAGGAACTGGCGACGCCGCTACTGATTCACACCAACACCAACGACGAAGACGTCAACGTGATGGAAGTGGAGCACCTGATCGAGGCGCTGAAGGCAGAGGGCAAGAAGTTCGAGTACAAGATCTACGAGAACGCTCCCGGCGGTCACTACTTCAACCGCATCGATACCAAGGCGGCGAAGGAATCGCGCAAGGAAATTTACAAGTTCCTCGCCGGGTACCTGAAGCCGGACCACGCCGCGAATTAGACTGCTTCGCGGTGTGCGGCCGCGAGAATCTGAGTGACAATCAGAGTATGCGCGCCTGGTTGATGGATTCATACGACGGTATTGACGCACTGCGTCTGGGCGAGGTGGACGATCCGCGTCCGGGGCCCGGAGAGGTGCTCCTGGGGATGCGCTATGCGGCGCTGAATCCGGCGGACGCCTTTCTCTCGCTGCGGCAGTATCCGGCGAAGCCCGCGCTGCCGCACATTCTGGGGCGGGACGGGGTGGGCGAGGTGCTGGCGCTGGGCGAGGGCGTGAGCGGAGTGGCCGTGGGCGAACTGCGCGGGATTCTGCGCTGTGAAGCGGGCGTGAACATCTGGGGCACGCTGGCGGAGAAGTGCGTGGTGCCGGCGGCGTGTCTGGCGCCGATTCCCGGCGGTTGGAGCGCGGAAGAGATGGCGGGGGCGCCGCTCGTACTGCTCACGGCGTGGCAGGCGCTGACGCAATGGCACGAGCCGGAGGCTCCGCCGCCGCACGGCGCGGTGCTGCTGGTGACCGGTGCATCGGGCGGAGTGGGCGTGGCCTCGGTGCTGCTGGGCAAATCCATGGGGCTGACGGTAGTGGCGCTTTCGCGCAGCGCTGAAAAGGGCGCGCGGCTGCGGGAACTGGGGGCGGATTTCGTCTTCGACCCGGCGGCTCCGAATCTGCGCAAGGCGATTCTGGAAGCGGTGCACCCGCGCAAGGTGGATCTGGTGGTGGATTCGGTGGGCGGCGCGCTCGTCGAACAGGTGGTGGCGGTGCTCGGCTACGGGGGCAAGGTCAGCGTGGTGGGGCGCAGCGGCGGAGCGGTGCCGGAATTCAATACGGCGACGCTGTTCTTCCGGCGCAACCGCATCGGGGGCGTGGCGGTGGGCGATTATACGCCGGAGACCTCGCAGGAGGCGTGGGCGGAGATTGTGAAGCGGCTGGCGGCGGCGGGGCGGCGTCCGGTGGTGGACGGGGTGTTTGCGCTGGGGGACGTGAAGGCGGCGTTCGGGCGGCTGGAGGCGGGTCCGATGGGGAAGGTGCTGGTGAGAATTTCGGGGTAAGCACCACTTCATAGTGGTAAGCTTTTCTGGAGGGTGGACCGGGAATGCAGGTGGAGAGGGGAGAGCAGTCTGTGGCGGCACAACCATTGGCGGGGCTGACGGCGGACGCACTCATCCACGCCTTCCGGATGATGCACACGTCGCGGCGGCTGGACGACCGCGAAGTGGCGTTGAAGCGGCAGAACAAGATCTACTTTCAAATATCGGGCGCGGGGGCATGAGGCCATTCAGGTGGCGGCGGGCATGGCCATGCGCAGCGGACAGGACTGGTTTTACCCATACTACCGGGACCGGGCGTTGTGCCTGACGCTGGGGGTGACGGCGCACGAGATGCTGCAGCAGGCGGTGGGAGCGGCGGCGGACCCGGCATCGGGCGGGCGGCAGATGCCCTCGCATTGGGGGCATCACGCGCACCACATTGTGAGTTGCTCTTCGCCGACGGGCACGCAGTTTGCGCAGGCGGTGGGTTGCGCGGAGGCGGCGCGGTACCGGGATCCGCAGACGGACGAGGTGACGCTGGTGTGCTCGGGCGAGGGCGCGACGAGCGAGGGCGAGTTTTGGGAATCGCTGAACCTGGCGTCGCTGGAGCGGCTGCCGGTGGTGTTTCTGATTCAGGACAACGGGTATGCGATATCGGTGCCGGTGGAGGCGCAGACTCCGGGGGGAAGCATTTCGGCGCTGACGGGCAGTGTGCCGCATCTGTTGCGGATCGAGGTGGACGGGACGGATTTTGTGGCGTCTTACCGGGCGATGCGCGAAGCGGTGGGGTATTGCCGCGAGGGGCATGGTCCGGCGCTGGTGCATGCGCGGTGCACGCGGCCGTATTCGCATTCGCTATCCGACGACGAGCGGTTGTACCGGACGGCGGCGGAGCGGGCGGCGGAGGCGGAGCGCGACCCGGTGCTGCTGTTTCCGAAACTGCTGATCGAGGAAGGTGTGATCGACCGGCGCATGCTGCAGAACCTGACGCACGAGATCGATGAACAAGTGCAGGAGGCCACGCAGCAGGCGATGCGGGACGAAGTGCCGGATGGGGCGTCCGCACTGGCGCATCTGTATTCGGAGACGCCCTTGATCACGTCGCGCGAGTTTGCGCGGACGGCGCGGTTCCACGGTGCGCCGATGACGATGGTGGACCTGATCAACGCGGTGCTGCGGGAGGAGATGCGGCGCAATCCGGAGATGCTGGTGTTCGGCGAGGATGTGGCGGATTGCACGCGGGAAGCGAACCTGAGCGAGGTGAAGGGCAAGGGCGGCGTCTTCAAGGTGACGCACGGGTTGCAGACGGAGTTCGGGTCGCGGCGGGCGTTCAATACGCCGATTGCCGAGGCGGCGATCGTGGGGCGGGCGATCGGGATGGCGACGCGCGGGTTGAAGCCGGTGGCGGAGATTCAGTTCTTCGATTACATCTGGCCGGCGATGATGCAGCTCCGCGATGAACTGGCGACGCTGCGGTGGCGCTCGCACGGGAGCTTTTCCTGCCCGGCGGTGATCCGGGTGGCGATTGGCGGGTATTTGAACGGGGGCGCGATTTATCACAGCCAGTGCGGCGAATCGACCTTCACCCACATTCCGGGCTTGCGGGTGGCCTTTCCGAGCAATGCGGCGGATGCCGCCGGCCTGTTGCGGACGGCGCTGCGGGCGGACGATCCGGTGCTGTTCCTGGAGCATAAGCGGCTGTACCGCGAGCCCTACAACCGGTCGCCGCATCCGGGCGTGGAGTATACGATTCCGTTCGGCAGCGCGAAGGTGGTGAAGCCGGGGCAGAACCTCACGGTGATCACCTATGGCGCGCTGGTGCAGAAGTCGCTGGCCGCGGCGGCGCAGATTGAGCGCCGGGATACGGCGGTGAGCATAGAGATTCTGGATCTGCGTAGCCTCGCTCCCTACGATTGGGAGGCGATCCGCGCATCGGTGACCAAGACCAGCCGCGTGATTGTGGCGCACGAAGATTGCCTTTCGTGGGGCTACGGGGCGGAGATTGCGGCGCGAATTGGCGACGAGTTGTTCGGCGTGCTGGATGCGCCGGTGCGGCGCGTGGGGGCGCTCGATACCTGGGTGGGCTACCATCCGCATCTGGAAGCGGCGATCCTGCCGCAGACGGAGACGCTGGTAGCGGAAATCGACCGCCTCCTCGCGTATTGATTCAACATATAATCTGGGTATGTCTGAAAACGACGTTCCCCGCAGAGCGTTTCTGCGCGGCGTGACCGGCAGCGTATCTGCCGCGACCGCCCTCTCTTATTCCCGCGTGTACGGCGCCAACGAGCGCGTACAACTCGGCCTGATTGGCTGCGGCGAGCGCGGCCGCGGCGACATGGGCAAGTTCGTCAAATCCGGCAGCGTGGATGTGACGGCGGTCTGCGATATCTACGGCGTGCAAATCGACGCCGCGCAGAAGATCGCGCCCAATGCCAAGAGCTTCAGCGATCACAGGAAGCTGCTGGAATCGAAGGATCTGGATGCCGTGTTGATCGGCGTGCCGGATCACTGGCACGCCTCCACCGCAATCGACGCTCTCAACGCGGGCAAAGACGTCTACGTGGAGAAGCCGCTGACGTTGAAGATCGACGAGGGTCCGCCGATCGTGAAGGCGGCGCGCGTCAACAACCGCATCTGCCAGGTGGGCATGCAGCAGCGCTCCGGCAAGCATTATCTGGAAGCCAAGCAGCTCTATATGGACACGGGCAAGCTGGGCAAGGTGACGCTGGCGCGCACGTGGTGGCACGGCAACGGCTACCATCTGCGCAAGGCTCCGGCGGCGCTGGCGCAGAAGCCCTCCAACCTGGATTGGGCGCACTTCCTGGGACCGTTGAAGTGGCGCGATTGGGATCCGCAGCAGTATTGGAACTGGCGCGCCTACCTGGATTACGGCGGCGGTCAGGTGACGGATCTCTTCACGCACTGGATCGACGTGGTGCATATGTTCATGGGCGCGGACATTCCCATTGCCGCGCAGGCATCGGGCGGCGTCTACAACTACAAGGACGGACGCACGGCGCCGGATACGATCAACGTACTGCTGGAATATCCGCAGCAGTTCACGGCGACCTTTGAAGCCACGCTGGTGCCGGGAGTGACGGGCGCGGCGATCGAATTTTGCGGCACGCAGGGGCGGCTGTGGATCGACCGTTCGCGCTATGAATTCACGCCCGCCGGACGCGGCGCGCAGACCACGGTAGTCAAGGCGACGACGGATCTGGACCAGGACCACATCGAGAACTTCCTGGAGTGTGTGAAATCGCGGAAACTGCCGAATGGCGATGTGCTGATCGGGCACCGCTCGGCGCAGGCATCGCACCTGGGCAACATCTCTTACATGCAGAAGCGGCGCATCGATTTCGACCCGATCCGGGAAGAGATCCTGCCGTTCTAAGGGATACGCTCCGAATTGAGCCCTGCGGCTACCTGCTATAATTGGGATTCCGCAGGGTCAACAAAACAATCAGAGGAGATTCATGATTTCAGCAACACAGATGCGTCCGGGCATGGTGATCAAGTACAACAACGAGTTGTACACGGTTTTCAGCGTGTCCCACCGGACGCCCGGCAATCTGCGCGGGTTCGTGCAGGCAAAGATGCGCAGCCTGCGCACCGGGTCCATGACCGAGAACCGTTTCTCGTCCGAAGACAAGGTCGACCGGGCCGTCATGGAACAGCATGACATGGAGTACTTGTACGACGATGGCGAGTACTTCTATTTCATGAACATCGAAACCTACGAGCAGATGCACTTGATGAAAGACCTGCTGGGCGATGCCGTGAACTACCTGATTCCGAATCTGAAAGTGGCGGTGGAATTCTACGAGGGCAAGCCCATCAGTGTGGAACTGCCGCCGACCGTCACCATGACCGTGATCGAAACCGAGCCGGGTCTGCGCGGCGCCACTGTTTCCAACGTAACCAAGCCGGCGAAGATGGAAACCGGGCTGGTGGTCGCGGTGCCGGCGTTCATCACTGAAGGCGAGAAGATCAAGGTCAACACCGCCGAAGGTACGTATCAGGAACGGGCTTAGTCAGGAACGGGCTTAGTCAGGAACGCGTGGTCAAGTACGCGCGTGATGTTGTAGAGCTGTGACGAGGGAGTCTTCCTCGCCACCGAAAACGGTACGCAAGTCCAGGATGAGCCTGCCGTCAGCGATTCGAGCCACAATGGGCGGATTGTTGGCGCGCAGGCTTTTTTCCGTTTGCACCACGTCCGGGCACTCGATGGAGAGAAGCCACGTGGGGATGGCTTGCTCGGGGGTAGCGCCGCCGCCGATCACGCTTTCGCCTTCGATCAGTTCGGTGCGCACGTCGGGGATGCGCGCGGCGAGCGCGGTGGCGCGTGCGCGGATCGCCTGCGCGGGTTGACGCAACATGGCGAGCGCGGGCACGCGGTCCCAACGCTCCAACACCAGATCGCGGAGTGTGGCTTCGAGCACCTGGCAGATGAGCTTATCCAGGCGCAGCGCGCGGAAGAGCGGATTGCGGCGCAGGCGCGTGACCAGTTCGGCGCGTCCGGCGAGGAAGCCTGCCTGCGGACCGCCGAGCAGTTTATCGCCACTGAAAGAGACCAGGTCCACGCCGGCTTCCAGGCTCTGGGAGACGAGCGGTTCCTCGATGCCGAAGGCGCGCAGGTCTACCACGCAGCCGCTGCCGAGATCTTCGTAGACTGGGATTCCCGTTTCGCGTCCGAGCGCGGCGAGTTCGCTTAGCTGCGGGCGCGCGGTGAAGCCGCTCATGCGGAAATTGCTGGGGTGGACGCGCATCAGCAGGCGGGTGCGGTCTGTGATGGCGCGGCGGTAATCGTCGATGTGGGTGCGGTTGGTGGTGCCGACTTCGCGCAGGGCGGCGCCGGAGCGGGACATGATATCGGGGATGCGAAAGCCATCGCCGATCTCGATCAGTTCGCCGCGCGAGACGATGGCCTCGCCGCCCGCCGCCAGTTCGTGCAGGGCGAGGAAGACGGCGGCCGCATTGTTGTTGACGGCGATGGTGGGCGCGCCCAGCAGGTGTTCGAGCAGAGGCGCGGTGTGGGTGTCGCGCTTGCCGCGGCGTCCGGTGGCCAGATCGTATTCCAGGTTACTGTAGCCGGGGAGCAGAGAGTGGTCGCCGAGCGGTGCGCGGCCGAGATTGGTGTGGAGCACGACGCCGGTGGCGTTGATGACGCCGCGCAGCGATGGCTGTTCCCATTGGTGGAGGGCTTTGGTTACGGCAGCGGCGATATCGGCCGGGGCGGATTTGCCGGAGAGGAT
>CAIRBY010000345.1 GCA_903876865.1 uncultured Acidobacteriia bacterium | reverse complement strand
TACAGCAGCGTGCCTGCGGGGGGTTCCACTGCGCCGCCTGCCGTCACGGCGGCTTCGCCTTCGGCGTTCAGCACCCGGTAGAAGATGCCGGTATCGCTGAGGTACACTTCCAGCTCCGCCGGACGCGGCAGCGTGCCCTGAATCAGCGCCTCGCTGAGCGGATCTTCGATGTACTTCTGCAACGCCCGCCGCAGGGGACGCGCGCCGTAACTGCGGTCCGCGCACGTCTTCTCCAGCAGGTACTTCGCCGCATCTTTGGTCAGGCTGATCTTCACCTGCTTGGCCACCAGGTTGACGTTCACCGCGTTCACCAGCAGATCGATGATCTGGATCAGATCGTCATCGGTCAGCGAGGTGAACAGGATCACTTCGTCCAGGCGGTTGAGGAACTCGGGATTGAACGCCTTCTTGACTTCGCTGCGCACCATGTCCTCGATCTTGGTCGAGCCGACATCGCCCGCCGGAACCGAGAAGCCGAGGTTGCCGCGCTTCTCCAAAAAGCGCGCGCCCAGATTGCTGGTCATGATGATGATGGTGTTCTTGAAATCGACCTGATTGCCGAGCCCATCGGTCAACTGGCCATCTTCGAACACCTGCAGCAGGATGTTGTAAATATCCGGATGGGCCTTCTCGATTTCATCCAGCAGGATGATCGAGTAGGGGTTGCGCTTCACGCGCTCCGTCAGTTGCCCGCCCTCTTCGTAGCCCACGTAGCCGGGAGGCGAACCGATGAGCTTCGAGACCGAGTGCTTCTCCATGTACTCGGACATGTCGAAGCGCACCAGGCTCTTCTCGCTGCCGAACAGGAAGCCCGCCAGCGCGCGCGCCACTTCCGTCTTGCCGACGCCGGTCGGTCCCAGGAACAGGAAACTGCCCGCCGGACGCGCACTCGCCTTCAGCCCCGCGCGGGAGCGGCGGATGGCGCGCGCCAGCGCCGAGATCGCTTTCTCCTGGCTGACCACGCGCTTGTGCAACTCCACTTCGATGCGCAGCAGCTTGGCGATCTCTTCTTCCTTGATCGAAGTCATGGGTACGCCGGTCCAGCGCGCCACCACGTCTTCGATATCGTCCTTCGTGACGCAACCGGTGGAGGAATCGTCGAGGTTGTACTTCTCGCGCAACAGGCGCAGATTCTCGCGCTCCTTGCGCTCTTCATCGCTATAGAAGCGCGCCTTTTCGAATTCGTGATTGGCGATCGCGTTCTCCATGCGGTGCACGATGAACTTGATGCGCTTCTGAATATCGGCCAGGTCCGCCGGCAGCGTGGTCTGGCGCAGTTTCACGCGCGCGCCCGCTTCATCGATCAGATCGATGGCCTTGTCCGGCAGGTAGCGGTCCGGAATGTAGCGGCTGGAAGTGTAGACGGCGGTTTCGATCGCCTCGTCGGTATACGCCACGGCGTGGAACTTCTCGTAGCGGTCCTTGATGCCGTAGAGAATCTTGATCGCGTCGGCTTCGTTGGGCGGCGGCACTTTCACCGCCTGGAAACGCCGTTCGAGCGAGCGGTCTTTCTCGATCGACTTGCGGAACTCCGCCGGCGTGGTCGCGCCGATGCACTGAATTTCGCCGCGGCTTAAGGCCGGCTTCAAAATGTTGGCCGCATCCAGGGAACCCTCCGCCGAACCCGCGCCCACCAGCGTGTGCAACTCATCGATGAAGATGATGGCGTTCTGATTTTCCATCAGCTCTTTCATGATGGTCTTCAGCCGCTCTTCGAACTGCCCGCGATACTTGGTGCCGGCCACGATCAGAGAGAGATCGAGGGCCAGAATGCGCTTGTCGGCCAGGAAGCTGGGCACGTCGCCATCGGCGATGCGCTGCGCCAGGCCCTCCACGATCGCGGTCTTGCCTACGCCCGGTTCCCCGATCAGCACGGGGTTGTTCTTGGTGCGGCGGCAGAGAATCTGTACCACCCGCTCCAATTCGAAATCGCGCCCGATCAGCGGATCCAGCGTGTTGTCCATCGCCGCCTGCGTCAGGTCGCGGCTGAACTCCGTCAGCAGCGAACTTTCCTTGGGACGCGCGGAGGCGACTTTTTCGCTCTGCGAACGCGCCAGTTCCTCGCGGATGGTGGAGAGCCGCAGCCCGCGCTCGTGCAGAATCTCCGCCGCGAAGCACTTCTCTTCGCGCAGCAAGCCCAGCAGCAGGTGTTCGGTGCCGATGTGCTTGTGATTGAGGCGCTCGGCCTCTTCCGCGCCGTATGCGAGCACGCGCTTGCATTCATGGCTGAGGGGCAAATCCACGCTGGTCGAGACCTTCTCGCGGATCGTGGTGTGGCCTTCGATCTGCTTCCGAATGGATTCCACGGCGGCGTGCGAACGCAGGAAGCGGTTTGCCAGCGCCTTGTCTTCGCGCAGCAGCCCGAGCAACAGATGTTCGGTTTCAATATACGGACTGCCGAACTGGCTGGCCTCATACCGCGCGAAGAAGATCACTCTACGCGCCTTCTCCGTATAACGCTCAAACATAAAAGTGAAGCCCCCTATGATTTAAAGATACTCCGACTTGCCATCCGGTTGCAGAGCCGTCGATCCATCCGGTACCATCCCGTCCTTATCCAGACTCAGTACGCGATCGCAGCGACGGGCGAACGCCAGGTTGTGCGTCACAAAAACCGAGGTGAGTTGATGGGTGCGGTGGAGATTTTCCAGAAGTTGAAAAATCATCTCGCCGGTCCGAAAATCCAGGTTCCCGGTGGGTTCGTCGGCGAGCAGCACACTGGGCTTGCCCACAAGCGCACGGGCGAGCACCACGCGTTGCTGCTCTCCGCCCGACAATTCCCCCGCGCGGTGTGTTGCCCGCGCCCGCAATCCGACTTCATCCAACCTCGCAAGCGATTCGGCGGCGGCTTCGGTTCGCGCCACGCCCCGAATCAGCAACGGCATCATCACGTTTTCCAGCGCCGTGAACTCAGGCAGCAGGTAGTGAATCTGCCACACAAAACCGATCTCTTTATTGCGAAAATCCGACTGTTCCGACTGAGCGAGACTAGTGACTTCTTTACTCCCGTAGTGTATCGTACCGCTCGAAGGACTGTCCAGACCGCCCAACAGGTGTAACAAGGTGGATTTCCCCGCCCCGCTTTCGCCGACGAGCGCCACCATCTCACCCTTGTACACATCCAGGTTCAGTCCGGCGAACACCACCAGATCGCTCGACCCCGAACGGTACGTCTTCGTCAACTGACGTGCGCGAATGTAGCCTTCCGCCATCTCACGCCTACGATAACGCACTTGCACGCCCCGCCATCTCCGCCTCCCCGCGCCCGGCCGCTTGTCTTCTGTCGAGAGAGGTGCTACACCGGGTCCATTGCGCCGGAGCCGACTCCGGCCGCGTGTCTTGGTTTTTTGGGGATCGAGAACCCGGAATCAGGGATCAAGGAACAAGAGGTCAGGGATGCAACTCGGTTTGAAGCGAATTCCGCAGGTGGAGAGTGCCCGCTGCCTGGCGTGCGGCGAGTGCGTGTCGGCCTGCCCCCACCACTGCCTCGAACTCCGCGGCGGAATCTGTCACGTGGTCCGCCCGGATGCGTGCGGAAGCGAAGGCATCTGCACTTCGGCCTGCTCCGAGAGCGCCCTCCGCATGGACTGGGTAGAGATGCAGGGCCGGCGGACCATGGGACAATGGCGCCGCCAACCGGCCCGGACGCACGCGGATTCAGCTTACGCGGATTGAATCCACAGGACCGGCGCCGGGATCCGTCCCGGACCCG
>CAIRBY010000344.1 GCA_903876865.1 uncultured Acidobacteriia bacterium | reverse complement strand
CGATTCCAGCGCCGAGATATCCGCGTCCAACTGCTCCCGCTGTGCTTCGTCCTGCGCCGCTGCGTGGCTGCGGTAGAAGGCTTCGCGCAGTCCCGCGAGGCGCGTCTCCCAGCGCCCCACGCCGCCGATGACGGCCGCATCCACCAGCAGCCGCTCCCAATACGCGGGCGAGCGCGGAGCCTCCGCTTCCGGCATTTGGCCCAGGGAAAGGTACTCGGCAAACCGCGAGGCGGAGAGCCGTTCTTCCGCGCAGTGCAACAGCGCAAGCAGGCTGCGCCCCGCCACATCCGGACGGCGCGAGCCGCGCGTGCAGTGCATGGGGGTTCCCGCGCGGCGCAAGCCCTCCGCCACCAGCGGCTGGTAGCGTTCCGGTGAGCGGAGCAGGATCGCCATCTGATCGAACGCCACGCCGCGCTCGGCCGCCGCTCCGATGCGCCGCGCCATCTCCACACACTCCAGCGCCTCGCCGGACGTGGAGAAGATCGCGACCGAGCCATCCTCTGGGCGCTCCGGCACCGCTTCGGTGGAGAACAGGTAGCGCTGCAGCGATTCCAGCGAAGTACCCGGCGCGGAGGCTTCGGCAGAGGCTTCAGCGCCACCATCCGAGGCGATTCGCAGCGCAAGCTTCGCCGGTGCGCCTTGCAACAGCGCGTCCAGGAGTTCGCGCTCGAGGCGGGTGCGCGGCTCCACATCCACCGCCACCAGCGCGCGCTTGGCCGCGAACGCGGCCGCCGTTCCGCTCGCGATCCCCACGCGCAGCGCGTGATCCGCGAAGCCGCGCTGTGCAAGCTCCGCCTCATACGCCAGCAGCAGCAACACGAGGTCCGGCCCCGAATCGCCGCAGGCGCGGAGTTTCTCAAGCCCCACCGCATTCAGGCGCAGTTCCTCGAACGTGGCCGCGAGCGCGCGCGGAAATCCCGGGAAGGCCGCCACCGGACTCACGTACCCGAGCGTCCCCGCGTGAATTGCCGCCACTGTGACGCGCGCCGCCAGCGCCTCGCGCACCGCCCGGCCGATCGGCACGAAGCTCCGGCGGTTCAACTCTCCCGCGGCCAATTCCGCCACCAGTTCGCGCAGAGAGAAACGCCGCACGCCGATCAGCGCGCCGCCGCATGCCGCCAACGCGATTTCGTCCGCCGCCTCGCGCACCGGCGCCACAATCGCGACCTCGCCCCGTTGCGCCCACTCCGCGACGAACTCCGACGCGCGCGCAACCAGCTGGGAATATCGGGCCATGAGAGAAGTTCCAGCCTAACACCTGCAATCGCGCGGTCGCGCATTGCACGCGTCCCGAGCCGGATGATACCTTCGTCATAGTGGGTGGTCGGTGGTGCCAGTTCAACTTCCGGATTCGTCAACTCGAACTCGCAATCAGGCCCACGGCATGCGCTTCTGGGCCACCGGCCGCGAAGCCTTCTGGATTGCGCTGGAAGCCCTGCGCAGCCACATGCTCCGCTCCTTCCTCACGCTGCTCGGCGTAGTCATCGCCACCACCACGCTGATCGTGGTCATGTCCGTGGTCAACGGCATGAACCTCTACATCGCGGAACACATCGCCAATCTCGGCACCAACACGTTTGTGCTGCATCAGTTCCAATGGGCGCAGGGCTTCGATTCTTTCCTCAACGCCCGGCGCCGCAACAAACCCATCCGCGTGGAGGATTACGAGTACCTGCGCGACAATCTGCAGGGCTACCAGCGCCTCGGCGCCTTGACACCGCTCAGCCCCAGCCCTGGCGCGCGCTATAAGGGGCGCCTCATCGAAGAGATCAGCGTCTACGGCGTCACGGCCTCGTATGTCGATCTGGGCCGCGAGAAGGTCGAGTTGGGCCGCTACCTCAGCGACATGGATTACCAGCACAACGCGCGCGTCTGCGTGATCGGCCAGGACTTGGTGGAGAAGCTCTTTCCCGGCCAGGACCCGCTCGACAAAGAGTTGCAGATCTCCGGATTGCCCTTCCGCGTGGTGGGCGTGATGGAGCGCGTGGGCAGCACGTTCGGCCAGAGCCAGGACAATTTCGCCTTCATCCCGCTCAGCACCCTGCGCGCCATCTGGATCGGCCGCCCCGAATTGTTCGTCTACATCAAAGCGCCAGACAGCACCCACATGCTGGAACTGGAAGACGAAGTCCGTTCCCTCATGCGCGCCCGCCGCCACGTGCCCTTCCGCGAGGAGGACACCTTCGGCATCAACGCCTCCGATACGCTCATGAGCGCCTGGAAGGACCTTACCGGGACCATCTTCGCGGTCACCATTGGCCTGGTCGCCGTCTTCATGGTGGTGGGCGGAGTAGTCATTATGAACATCATGCTCGCCAGCGTCACCGAGCGCACGCACGAGATCGGCATCCGCAAATCGCTGGGCGCGCGCAGCCGCGATATCCTGTGGCAGTTCGTGTTCGAATCCGGCATGATGGCGGCTATGGGCGGCATCACCGGAGTGGTGCTCTCGCTCGTGATCGCCCGCATTGTGAACATCTATTTCACCGCCGAAGTTCCACTCGCCGCGGTGCTGGTGGGAGTCGGACTCTCTACCGCCGTCGGGCTCTTCTTCGGCATCTACCCCGCAAAACAGGCGGCGCGCCTCGAACCCATCGAAGCGCTTCGTTCGGAGACCTGACGCGATGCTGCAAACCTACCGTCACCGCGTCCACGAGAACCTGGCACTGGCCATGGATACGCTGCGCACGCACAAGTTCCGCAGCTTCCTCACCGTGCTCGGCGTGCTCATCGGCACCACCACCGTAATCGCCGTTACCTCCATCATCGCCGGACTCGATAAGCAACTTGTCGATGTGGCCGAGCAGTTCGGCACGCGCACCCTCTGGGTCTACAAGCTTCAACTCGGCGCGCCCCACGCCCTCACCCGCGCCGAGAAATTGCGCAAGCCTCTGAGCTTTGAAGACGCCATGACGATCAAGGAGCAGGTCCGGTCCGCAACCACCGTCAGCGTGGAACTCTTCCGGGAAATGGGAGACTTCGGCTTGCCCCCCGTCACCGCGCGCTACAAGGGCGAGAATATGCTGGACGCGCTCTTCGCCGGGGTGACCGCGGAACACCTCAGCCTCATCAACGCCACCCTTTCGCAGGGGCGCTTCTTCAGTGAGGCCGAGGACCTGCACCGCCGCGATGTCGCCGTCATCGGCAACGTGGTGCGCGAGCGC
This sequence comes from uncultured Acidobacteriia bacterium, assembly GCA_903876865.1. GTDB lineage: Bacteria > Acidobacteriota > Terriglobia > Bryobacterales > Bryobacteraceae > Solibacter. The sequence goes on along the minus strand of CAIRBY010000344.1, from coordinate 786 downwards.
TTCTTCCCCCACGAGGACCCACTCGGCAAGACGATCCTCGTGGATGGGCACAGCCTCGAAGTGATCGGCACGCTCACCAAATTCAAGAGCTTCCTCGGCGACGATCAGAACGATAAGGCCGTATTGATTCCGTATTACACCTACCAGAAGGCCTACCCGGAGGCGCACGACAACTTCATCTGCGTGCTGGTGGAGCCGGGCAAAATGGAGCAGGCCAAGGACGAAGTAACGGAGTTGCTGCGCCGCCGCCGCCACGTGAAGCCCAACGACCCGGATAACTTCGGCGTCTCCAGCGCTGAGAGCCTGATCGGCCAGTTCCGCCAGTTGATTGGCAGCGTGGGACTCGTCATGGTGGTGATCTCTTCCATCGGCCTGCTGGTGGGCGGGATCGGCGTGATGAACATCATGCTCGTCTCGGTCACGGAGCGCACGCGGGAGATCGGCATCCGCAAAGCCATTGGCGCGCGCCGCGGCGATATTCTCTGGCAGTTCCTGTTGGAAGCCATGGCGCTGACCGCGTCCGGCGGCATCATCGGGATCGTGGTCGGCTGGCTGCTCTCGCTCGCCATCCGCACCTTCGTGCCCAACCTGCCTTCGACGGTCCCGCTGTGGAGCGTGATCGCCGGCTTCAGTGTCGCCACCAGCGTCGGCCTCTTCTTCGGCCTGTGGCCCGCCCTCAAAGCCGCCCGCCTCGACCCATTGCTGCGTTACGTCACGAGTGAGAAGGAAAGATAATCGGCCCCCGCAGCCTGCCACGGGCCTGCCGCCCTACGCTGTTGTTGTGGG
>CAIRBY010000343.1 GCA_903876865.1 uncultured Acidobacteriia bacterium | reverse complement strand
ACTGCAGCACGACGCGCTCGCCCTTGAATTCGGCGGGCAGGGGAGGGAAGGGGTTAGAGGCGCTGATGGCGGCGACGGCTGCCTTGTCCAAGGCTTCGGCGCCGGATTGAAAGGCCCAAGTGACTTTGCTGACGTTGCCGTTCTTGGTGATGGCAAAGAGCACGCCGACCTTGCCGCGTGCCCCGAGTTTGACGCTCTGCGGCATAACGGCATACCAGTTGCGGCGGATGGTTGCGAGAATCTGCGTGAGGTAGGGGCGGAAATCCACGCCCATGGGGTCGCTCTTCAGTTCCAGCGCGCTTCCCTGCGCGCCGGGCGAGGGAGGCAGATTGACGCCGCCGCCGATGCCGCCGCTGCCCGCGCCGGGGTCGCCGACCATCAGTCCGCCGCTCTGGGAACTGCGCACGCTTTCGCGAATGGCGTCTGAGACCGAGGTGCCGGGAATCGCGATCTTGCGCTGCGAGGCTGGAACCGGGGAGGGTGGCCCGCCGACGCTTTCCAGCGTCATTTTGGGCTTCTCCACCGTGGGTGGCGGCGGCGCGATCGCGGAATTGGTGGGAGGCAGGTCGATCTTCGGCGGTTCCTTGACGGCGGCCTCGATCTTGGGAGGCTCCGGCAGCGGTGCGGCAACCGGCGCGGGGGCGGGGGGCGCCGGGATCATCGCCGGCCGCGGGGCCGCGGGACGCGAGGTGGAGACCGGGCCGGGAGGCGCCTGGATGGGCTTGCGCGCTTCGAGCGAAGCCATGTCGATCGCCTTGGCGATCTTGGCCTTGTTCGGCGCCTGCTGCGTGAATTCGGTGAGCGGTTCGATTAGCGGCGTGACGGTCTTCCGCACCGGGGAGGCTTCCGGCAGGGGCGCGCTGGAAAAGAAGAAGTCCTGCGGCAGCAGCGCGAGCGCCAGAATTGCGACGGCGTGCACCACGAGGGAAATCACGCCCGCCTTACCTGACCGGTCGCGAGCGGCGGGGTCGCCCCACTCGGTCAGAAGGTGAAGTTCATCGTCAACGGGTTGGGGCCCTACGGTTTCCATCCATCAACCAAGGTCTGGGAGACTACTGCGGCGTGCTCTCCGATTTTATCAATAATCGCCAGAGCCACCTCTAGCGTTCGACGCGCGGCAGGGCCGGAAGATTTCGGTGAAGTGCGTGAGGCAACCGAATCCAGGAAGGCTTCGAATTGCAGTTTGAGGGGTTCGCCCTGGCTGACCTGGGCCTGTTCGAAGCCGATCTGCCGGTCGCCGCCCACGCTGAAAATCGCCAGATCCTTGCGCGCATAGTCGAGCGAAAGGTATTGATGGGGCTGGAAGAGGCGGAGTTTGCGCACTCGCTCGGTGGAGATGCGGCTGGCAGTGAGATTGGCCACGCAGCCATTGGGAAACTGCAGGCGGACGTTGGCGATATCGACCTTGCCGGAGAGAATCGAAATCCCCGCGGCGCGGATCTCTTCCGGATCGGCCTTGGCGAGCGCGAGCACGATGTCCACATCGTGGATCATCAGGTCCAGCACCACGTCCACATCCAGGCTGCGCGGGCTGAAGAGGTTGAGCCGGTGGATCTCGAAGAACAGCGGCAGGGTGGTGCGCTGTTCGAGCGCCATCACGGCCGGATTGAAGCGTTCCAGGTGCCCCACCTGCAGGATGCGCCCGCCCCGTTCGGCGGCGGCGACCAGGCGATCGGCCTCGGCCAGATTGATGGCGATCGGTTTCTCTACCAGAACATCGATCCCCGCTTCCAGCAGGAAGCAGCCGATTTCGGCGTGCACGGTGGTGGGCGCGGCGATTACGGCGGCGTCGATCTGCCCCGGCAACTCGCGGTAATCCGTCAGCGCCGCGGTGGCATAGCGGGTGGCCAGTTCGGTGGCGCGCGCGGAATCGCAATCGACGATCGCGGCCAGGTGCGCGCGCTCGGCTTCGTGGACCACGCGGCAGTGATTCTGCCCGAACGCGCCCGCGCCAATCACGGCTACTCTTGGGAGTGACATTTACTTTTCCTCGCCCTGCTGTGCGCCATGTGGATCGCCCGCATGTATTTCACCCAGGATGGTGATTCCGGCGGCGTTGGCGGCCTCCAGCATTTTTTCTTTATCCAGCATCAGGGTGCGTCCCGCTTCGATGCTGAGCGCCGTGGTGCCGGTTTCGCGCAGCACGGGGATGGTATCGAGGCCCACCACGGGCACGTCGAAGAGCAGGTGCTCGCGGCGGCGCGCCACCTTGACCATGGCCATGCGGCGTCCGTTGACGAGCGTGGCGGCGCGGCGCAGCATGGCGTCGGTGCCTTCCATCGCCTCCACCGCGACGCAGGCGCGCTCGCAGATGGCGACGCTCTGTCCCACGTCGAAGCCGGCCAGCGCGTTGGCCACGCGGCGGCCGTATTCGATATCGGTGAGTTCTTCCTTTTCCGGTTTGCGGCGCGTCATCACGCCGGCGGTGGCGAGCAGCGGCTTCAGCAGCATGGTGGAATCGCGCAGGTGGATGCCTTCGCCCGCCAGCACGCGGATCACGCCGCCGATCAGGCCATCGGTGTTCTTCGAAGGCAGCGAGGCCAGTAGTTTCACGAGCCGCCAATCGGGGCGGATGGAGGAGAAGATCTTGGCGTGCTTTACTTGGCCGCACATCATGACTTCAGTGATCGCTTCCGCTTTGCAGATCTCGATCATCTTGCTGAGTTGGCCGAGTGAGACCCAGTGGCAGCGCGCCGCGAGAGCTTCCACCTCTTTCGAAGCTTCTTCCTGAATCGCGATGACGGTGATGTCGTAGCCCAACTGGCGCGCGCTTTCCAGTGCGAGCAGCGGGAAGCGGCCATTGCCGGCGATCAGACCGTAGCGCATCTCTTACTTCACGATCCCGCGGTCGCTGGTGCGGATGAATTCGAGCAACTCTTCGACCTCCGCGCACGGCGGCGCTTCGGCGCGGATCCGCTCCACGGCCTGGCTGGTATTGAGCTTGGCGCGCGTCAGCAGGCGCAGCGAGGTCTGCAGCGCTTCGATCACGCCGGTCTCGAAACCGCGCCGTTCCAGGCCGATGCGGTTGGCTCCGAATACGGCCACATCGCGCTTGCCCACGGTGAGCGAATACGGCAGCACGTCCTGCGTGACGATGGTGTGCGGGCCGATGAAGGCGTGGCGTCCCACGCGGCAGAACTGATGCACGCCCACGAAGGCGCTGATATCGGCCCAATCGCCCACGGTGACGTGCCCGGCCAGAGTTGCGCCATTGGCCATGATGACGTGGTCGCCGATGATCACGTCGTGGGCGACGTGGGCATACGCCATGAGGAGATTGTCGCTGCCGATCTGGGTGACGAGTCCGCCGCCCTCGGTGCCGCGGTGGATGGTGACGAATTCGCGGATGCGGTTGCGATCGCCAATGCGGGTTTCGGCGCGCTCGCCTCTATACTTCAGGTCCTGCGACGCGACGCCGATGGTGCTATAGGGGTAGAAAATATTGTCTTCGCCGATCCACGTGGCGCCCTCGACGAAATTATTCGCCATCAGGCGGGTGCGGGCGCCGATATGGATTTCGGCGCCGATGATGCAATAAGGGCCAATATCGGCGGTGGCGTCAATTTCCGCTGTGGGGTCGATGATGGCGGAGGGGTGAATCGGCATCGCTACGGGGTGACTTCTGTTGGCGCTGCAGCCGGCAGTTTCTCTTCCCGATCGGCCAGTTTGCACATGACTTCGGCTTCGGCCACGACCACGCCGTTGACGGTGGCGACGCCGGACATTTTGGCCACGCTCGCCTTGCGCTTGAGGATCTTCATCTCCATGCGCAGCGTGTCTCCCGGCACCACGGGGCGGCGGAAACGCGCGTTCTCGATGGCGACCAGCAGCACCAGTTTGTTCTCGCGGTCCGGCATGCTCTGCAGCACCAGCACGCCCGCCGTCTGCGCCATGGCTTCGACGATCAGCACGCCGGGCATCACCGGGAATTCCGGAAAATGGCCCGTGAAGTGGGGTTCGTTGGCGGTGACGTTCTTGATCCCGACGATGCGGTCGGCCTCCATTTCCACGATGCGGTCCACCAGCAGAAAGGGGTAGCGATGGGGCAGAATGGCCCTGATTTCATTGATATCCAAAATCGACATGGAAGTTTGTATTATCGCATGACGCGGCGGGGAGATGATTTCGAAGGCGCGCCAAAGGGCTGCCGGGTAGACGCCAAGCACCGGGTTGGCGCGGAAGTTTGTATCATACAGCCGTGGATCCTCTTCTCAGTTTTGCGCGCGCCCATGAGGCGGAAATCACGGCGATGACCGGCCGGTTTGTGGAGTGTGAATCGCCGAGTGACGACCCGGCGGCGGTCAATCGCTTCGTGGATCTGGTGGCGGATACGGTGGCTGGTTACGCCAAGGTCCGTACCTATCCCGGGGGCCCGCGCGGGCGCTACGGGCGCATCCTCACCGCGGAGATGGACTTGCCGGGGAAGCGCAAGAGCGGACAGGTGCTGGCGCTCGGCCACTCCGACACGGTCTGGCCGATGGGCACGCTGCGCGGCATGCCGTTCCGCGTGGCCGAGGGGCGCATTTGGGGACCGGGCGCGCTCGATATGAAGGCGGGCGTTGCCTTCTTCCTGTTCGCGGTGAAGGCGCTGCGCGAACTCGGGATCCCCGCGCCTTCGAAGGTGGTGCTGCAACTCAATCCCGATGAAGAGGTGGGCAGCAATTGCTCGCGGGCACTGACGGAGAAGAGCGCGGCACGCAGCAAGGCCGTGCTGGTGCTGGAACCGGGCACCGGCATGACGGGCAAGTTGAAGACGGCCCGTAAAGGCGTGGGCGACTTCCACGTACTGGTGAAGGGCAAGGCGGCGCACGCCGGTGTGGATTTCGAAGCCGGGGCGAGCGCGATTGTGGAACTGGCGCGGCAGCTCGAGCGCATTGCGGGTTTCACGCGCCTGGAGCGGGGGCTCACGGTGAGTCCCGGCGTGATTTCGGGCGGGACGCGGAGCAATGTGATTGCGGCGGAAGCGCGCGTGGACGTGGATATCCGCGTGCTGCGTCTGCGCGACGCTCCGGCGTTGGAGAAGAAGTTTCGCGCGTTGAAACCGTTCGACAAACGCTGCACGCTGGAGGTGACGGGCGGGCTGAACCGTCCGCCGATGGAGCGCTCGGCAGGGATTGTGAAGCTCTTCCGCTCGGCGCAGAAGTTGGGGCGCGAGATCGGCGTGGAGCTGGAGGAATCGCTGACCGGCGGCGGGTCCGACGGCAATTTCACGGCCGCGCTCGGAATTCCTACGCTGGATGGTTTGGGCGCGGTCGGCGAAGGCGCGCACGCGCCGCACGAGAGTCTGCTGGTGGATCGCATCGCCGACCGCACCGCGCTCCTGGCCAAGCTTCTGGCCGCCCTGTAGGGCAGGCGTTTCCGCCTGCCAACTCTTCGGGCGTGGGGCTGGCAGGCGGAAACGGCTACCCTACCTTTGAGCGCGCGGTCTGCCCATCGCCCGTCCCACTCATGCCAAGGCTAGATTCGGCTGCGCTTTGACATCCAGGCCCGAAAATTCGCCGCGGGCGAGTCTGGGGAACGCGGCCGCGGCGATCATCGCGGCATTGTCCGTCGAGAGTCCGAGGGACGGAAAGTGAACCGGATATCCGGCTCCGCTGCCTGCCGCGGCGGCGCGCAGTCCGGTGTTGCAGGCGACGCCGCCGGAGACGATCAGTGCGCGCGCGCCGATCTCCTGCGCGGCGGATCCCGCACGTGCCAGCAATTCGTGAATCACCGCGTGCTGGAAAGAGGCGATCAGGTCGCGTGTGCGCTGCGGCGTCACGCTCAACCACTGCTCCAGCGTGGGGTGCGGCGATTCGCGCAGCAGGGCGCGCCGTCCCGCGATCTCTTCTTCCATGGCGTGCGTCTCCACCCAGCGCAGCACCGCCGTCTTGAGGCCGCTGAAACTGAAGTCGAGCGTGTTGCCCTTCATCTTGGCGAAGGTGAATTTCACGGCCAGCGGATTGCCGAACGGGGCCAGGCGATCGATCACCGGCCCGCCCGGATAGCCCAGTCCGATCAGCTTGCCCACCTTATCGAAGGCCTCGCCCGCCGCATCGTCGCGGGTCTTGCCCAGCAGGCGGTAGCGAAAGCCTTCGCGCACCTCGAAGAGATGGGTGTGGCCGCCGCTTGCGACCAGTGCCAGCGCCGGATATTCCACCGGGTGGCCGTCGCGGCGCGATTCCAGGATCACCGCGTGGATGTGACCCTCGATGTGGTTGACGGCGATCAGCGGGATTCCGCTGCCGAAGCTGAGGCTCTTCGCATAGGTGAGCCCTACCAGCAGCGCGCCGACGAGCCCCGGGCCCACCGTGACGGCGATCGCGCTCAGTTCTTCCAGACGGGTGCCGGATGCGGTGAGGGCTTCGCGCACTACCGGGACGATCGCGCGCAGGTGTTCGCGCGAGGCGAGTTCCGGGACCACGCCGCCATATTTCGTATGCATGGCGATCTGCGAGGCGACGACGCTGGAGAGCACACGTTCGCCGTCTTCGACCACCGCGGCGGCGGTCTCATCGCAGGAAGATTCTATGCCGAGGATGCGCACTCTTTCTACCTTAGCGCGAGGCGGGGAAAACTTACTCGCCGTTGGAGGCGCCGGCCTCGAGTGCCGCGTCCTCGGCCTCGATGGGGAGCGCGATGGCTGCGGCGCCGGCGGGCATCTCAGCCACATCCTTTAGCTTGCGTTGGATCACGCGGGTGCGGGTGAGGACACCATCCACCGTAGTGTTGGCCTCCTGCAACTTCTTCTGCACCTTTTGCAGAATGTCGCCGTATTTACCGAATTCGGTCTTGACTGCGCCCAGCACGCTCCAGACTTCGCTGGAGCGCTCCTGAATCGCCAGGGTGCGGAAGCCCATCTGCAAGCTGTTGAGGATGGCCGAAAGCGTCATGGGGCCGGCAACCGTGACGCGGTATTCACGCTGCAGCGTCTCGATCAAGCCGGGGCGGCGCAGCACCTCTGCGTAGAGGCCTTCAGTGGGCAGGTACATCACCGCGAAATCCGTGGTCTTGGGCGGAGCGAGATATTTCTGCGAGATATCCCTGGCGCACTGCTTCGCGCGGAGTTCGAGCTGGCGGGAGGAATCTTCGATCGCCGCCGGGTCCGCCCGTTCCACGGCTTCGAGCAGGCGCTCGTAGTCTTCCTTCGGGAATTTGGCGTCAATGGGCAGCCAGAGCGGTCCAGCGGCTTCGCCCCCGGGCAGTTTGATCGCGAACTCCACGCGTTCGGCGGTGCCGGTAGTGGCCACGTTGGTGCTGTACTGATCGGGCGTGAGAATCTGCTCGAGCAACATGCCGAGTTGAACTTCTCCCCAGGTGCCGCGCGACCGGACGTTGCTGAGCAGTTTCTTGAGATCGCCCACGCCGCTGGCGAGCGTCTGCATTTCACCGAGGCCGCGATGGACCTGTTCCAGGCGGTCGCTGACGATTTTGAATGACTCGCCGAGGCGCTTTTCAAGGGTGCTCTGGAGTTGCTCGTCCACGGTGTGGCGGATCTGCTCGAGCTTCAGCGTGTTCTCGTCCTGGAGGGTCTTGAGGCGCTCCTGCACGGTGGTGCGGACGGCTTCGAGTTTCTGATTGGTGCTCTCGGTGAGGCGCGCGAGTTCGGCGGATTGCGCCGTGGCGCTGGCGGTGATGTTGAGCACCACCGAATCGCTGAAGCCCTTCAACGTCTCGGACAATTCCGTGCGCATCTGTTGGGTGGCGAGCAGCAGTTCGCCGCGGATCTGATCGAGCTTCGACTGGTTCTCCGCAGCCACGGCCGAGAGGCGCTGATCGAGTGTGGCGCGGACCGCTACCAGCCTCTCTTCCACGGCGCGGTTGAGTTCGCCGAGTTGCGCGCCGAACAATTCCAACTGCGCCTTCTGCGCGGCGGACATGGCGCCGATCTCATCGCGGAGGCCGCTGCTGAAGGTGGCGAGCAGCGTCTGCACGGCGGCTTGGAGATCCGCCGATTGGCGCGCACTCTCTTCGCGGTTGCGCGCGATCTCTTCGCGCAAGCCGCGCTCCGTGCGCTCCTGCGCCCGCTCGATGGCCTCGGTTCGCGCCAGCAGCGGGCTCAGGTCCAAGGCAGCGGCGGCCTGCTTGCGAAAGAGCAGCAGCAGAACGCAGCCAATCAGTATCAGGATGCCGGCGAGTGTGGCGAGTTCCATGGGCGATGCTGCTATCACAGCACGGATGCAGAGACCGGGCAACGAGTCCGCCGCGGGGCGCCTAACGGAAGGCGGGCTCTTCGCACTCCAGCATCAGCCGTTCCATGGGCGCGGCGGCGGCGCGTACGCCATGGCGGGCGCTGAAGTGCAGCAGGCCGGAGGTTTTCCAGACGCAGCGCTGCGCCGCACGCTGCAGATCGAGCAGCAGGGGCCGCGCGGGGTGGCCCGGTTCCAGCGTCTGCAAAGAACAGTCGCTGGCGTTGACGATGATCATCAGTTCGTCGTTCAGATCGTGCGCGGCGGCAGCGGCCACGGCACTGGCTCGGTCGGCTCGGGAGAGTCTTTCCACATTCGCAGCGTAGCGGGCAAAATCGAGCGATCCCCGGCGTCCCGGGCTTAAGTCAAGTGGAATCAGTGTGAAGATTTTCTGATGTTGGTGTGAACGCGAGCCGGAAATCCGGCATCTGTTAGGCTGTTATTTCATGAAATCGGGGGAACAGTCGCGGCCCATCGCTCAGTTGCATCTGCTGACGGCGTTCGGGTTGTGCCTGCTGACGCTCGCCGCGTATTCGAATTCCTTCACCGCCGGATTCGCCATGGATAACCGCGGCCTGATTTTGCAGGACGCGCGGATTCACGCCGTAACCTCGGAAACGCTGGACCAGATTGTCTCGCACACCTATTGGTGGCCGTATGGAGAGAGCGGCCTCTACCGTCCGCTGACGACGCTCACGTACCTCTTCAACTACGCCGTGCTGGGCAACGGAGAAAGCCCCGCCGGATACCACTGGCTGAACTTCCTGCTGCATGCGGGCAATGTGCTGCTGCTCTATCGCCTCGCGCTGCAACTGGGAGCGCCTTGGCGGCTGAGCGCGGCGACGGCGGCGCTGTGGGCCGTGCATCCGGTGCTCACCGAATCCGTGACCAACATCGCGGGGCGCGCGGACCTGCTGGCCGGGATGGCAACGCTGAGCGGCCTCCTCTTCTATCTGCACTTCACCGAATCCTCCGCGCCCCGGCGGTGGGTATGGCTCGCCGCGCTATCCGTGGTGACGCTGGCAGGCGCATTCGCCAAAGAATCCGCGGTAACCGTTGTGGGCGTGATCGTGCTGTACGAGGTCTGCTTCTGGCAGCAACGGCGGAAGGGGCGGGACCTGCTACTGGCCTCGCTGGCAATGCTGCTGCCGATCCAGGCGATGCTCTTTCAGCGCGCCTCCGTCTTGTGGTCTTCGCCCGCCGCCAAATTCCCTTTCTATGACAATCCTCTGGTTGGCGCCGGATTCTGGGAGTCGCGCCTCACCGCGTTGCAGGTGATGGGTCGCTACCTGGGCCTGTTGATCTGGCCCGCCACGCTTTCGAGCGACTACTCGTGGTCGCAGATCCGCGTGGCCGATACCAGCGCCGCGGGATTGCTGGCATGGTTCGCCATCGCGGCAGGCGCCGGCGGGTGCTTCTACCTGCTGCGGCGGCAGCGTACGCTGTTCTTCGCCGTGGCGGCGGCCTTCGTGGTGTTCCTGCCGACCGCGAACCTGCTCTTCCCCATCGGCACGATCATGGCGGAGCGCTTCCTCTATCTGCCTGCGATGGCGGTGGCTGCCTGCGTGGCGGCAGCGCTGCTCCGCCTTCCCGGCCGCGCGTTCGTCGCGCTGGCGGCCGTGCTGGTGGTGGCTTGCAGCGCACGCACCTGGGCGCGCAACGCGGATTGGCAGAGCGATCTGACCCTGGGCGCGGCCGCCGTGCAGGCCTCCCCGGCGAGTTTCAAATCGCACAAGCTGCTGGCCTATGGACTACACGAAGCCGATGCCCGCGGCAATCTGGACCGCGTGATCGAAGAGACCGAAGCCAGCCTGCGTGTGCTCGATCCCTTGCCCGATGCGCGTAACAACGCGGATAGCTACCAGCGCGCGGGCGGCTATTACATGGAGCGCGCCGAAGCCTCGCCCGCCGCCGGCCCGGCCTCTGCCCGCCGCGCGCTGGAACTGTTTCAGCGCGCGCGCAAGATCGCGCTCACGCAACCCGGCGCCGCCTCGGCGCCGGCCATGGCGGAACTGCTGCTGCGCATCTCGGAAGTGCAGCGGCGGCTGGGGGATGTTTCGGGACCACTGGAAACGGCGCTCGCGGCGCGGCGCGTGGAGCCTGCCAATCCGGCGCTGCATCGCCAACTGGCGGCGGTTCTGCTGGATCAAGGCCGCGCCGACGATGCGGCCGTGGCGCTGATGCAGGGCGTGCTGTTCACCGCCGATACGCCTCTGCGCAACGAGTTGCTACGGCTCTACCAGAACGGACTCGACCCTTCCGGCTGCGCCACCATGCCGATTCAGGGAAACACGGCGCTCAATCCCGATTGCCCCATCGTGCACCGCCACCTTTGTGTGGCGGCGACGGGGATCATCCGCATGCGCGTGGAGAGCGGACGGCAGGATCTGGCGGAAACAATGCGGCAGAATGCGGTGCAGCAGTTCCACTGCTCGCCGGAGTCATTGGGCGACGGACGGTAAACTTTGGTAGGGCAGGCGCATGCCAGCGCTTTCCTTCTGTCCATCCGGCACGCCCGCGGAGTTGGCAGGCGGAATCGCCTGCCCTACTTTCGGAGTGTTCGACCGGGCGATCAGTGCGTAAGGCGGATGGCGTGACCTCACGCGAAAACACGGGAGCGGATCGCCAGGGGGCAGAGGAACGCACGCCGGGCGTGCGTTCGCTCACGGACGCGCGCGGTCATTTGGGCGTCCTGCGCGCAGAGGCAGATTCAGACCGACTACAATAGCTGTTATGCGGCCTTCCCGCGCTACTTATCGCCTTGCCCTTGCCGCTGGTTTGCTGCTTCCCGCGATTGCGCGGGCGTCCTCGGTCTCCGCCGCCGCGCCTTCGCCGGTGGATGCGGGTGGACCGGCCTTCACTATGACTGTGACAGGCAGCGGGTTTGCGCCCGGTGCGCAAGTCAAATGGTCGGGAACGCTGCTCTCCACCTCCTTTCAAAGCGATACGCAGTTGAACGCGACGGTGCTTTCCAGCCTGATCGCCTTTGCCGGAAAGTACTCCGTCACGGTGTTGAATCAGGATGGCACGGCGGCCACGGGGAGCGCGTCCGTCAGCGTCAATCCGGTGTTGAGCGCGGTGTCTCCCAGCAGTCTGCCGGCGGGGACGAATGGCACCGGCGTTGCGGTCAAGGGGTTGGGCTTTTCGTCGAATTGCGCGATCGGAATGAACGCCTCGGGCGCCCGCACCATTCTAAATACGAGCTACGGCGGCCCCACCACGCTCTCTGCCAACATCCCGGCGAGTGCCTTAAACGGGGTCTATCCGCTCTCCGTCTTCGTCACCGATCTCGCCAGCGGGGTCACCTCGCAAACGCTGCCGATTGTCTTGACCGTGGCCTCGGTGAACGCGATCCGGCCCGAAGCGGTCTATGCGCTGACGGCTCCGTTTACAGTCTTCGTGGGCGGTTCAAATTTCGTCACCGGCACGAAGATCATCTTCAACGGCACTGCCATTACCGCGACCAACCTCGGACCCTCGATCCTGGGCCCGATGACCTTGTCCGGCACCGTCACGGCGGATATTCTGCCGACCCCCGTGGGCAACACCACGCAGGTGGGCGTTGCCGCGCAGAATCCGGGGGCCGGCATCACGAACTCGGTGCTGATGACCGTCTACCCGAGTCCCTACGGCAGCACGATCACGCCGCCGCTGGTTCCCGAGTCCGCATTGGTGGGCGGCCCCGCCTTCACGCTGACCGTAAACGGCGCGGGCTTCGTCGCGGCCTCGAGCGTCTATTGGGCCACCACCAAACTGGCCACCACCTATGTCAGCGCGTCCCAACTGACGGCGTTTGTGCCGGCCAGCCTCATCACGATCAACGGGGTTGCCGCCATCACCGTAGCCGCGCCGGGCGTGAACCCCTCGAACTCGGTCGGCTTTCCGATCAATGCGCCACTGCCGGCCATCACGTCCATCAGTCCGAGTACCGTGAATGCGGGTGGACCCGGCTTCACCCTGACGATCAACGGCAGCGGCTTTATTCCGGTATCGACGGTGAACGGCGTGCCGGGTGCCACCACCACTTATGTGAATGCCACCCATCTCACGGTGGCGGTGCCGGCGGCAGCCATCGCTGCACCGGGTTCGCTGCCGATTCAGGTGGCCAACCCGGGCCCGATCTTCTCTCCGCAGCCGGTGAACCTCACGGTGCAGGTTGCGGCGCCGGTGCTGACCGCGATCGCTCCCGCATCGGTCACCGCGGGTGGCGCCGATGTGACGCTGACCGCGACCGGCAGCGGGTTTACCGCGAATTCCAAGGTGGTATGGAACGGCACGACGCTCGCGACGTCGTTCGTCAGCGCCACGCAATTGACGGCGCTCGTGCCGGCGGAACTGACTGCGGTTGCGGGTAGTGCGAGCATCACGATATCCGGCCCGGGCAACCCATCCAACGCGTTGCCGTTCGCGATTGCCACGCGACTGCCCAGCACCTCCACGGCCGGGATTGGCAATGCGGCGAGCGGACAGACTACGATTGCTCCGGGATCGCTCTTCTCGATCTACGGAACGACGCTTGCTACTTCGACAGCATCGGCGGCTACGCTGCCGCTCCCCACTTCGCTCGGCGGGAGCAGCGTCACGGTCAACGGCAAGGCGATCCCGCTCGTGTTCGTCAGCGCAGGGCAGATCAACGCGCAGTTGCCGTTCGAAATTCAACCCGGGACGGCGACGCTCGTGATCCAATCCGGCACGCTGACCAGTGCTCCGGTGCCATTCACGGTGGCAGCCACGGGACCGGGCGTATTCACGCAGGGCGCCGCGAATCCCACGCACGCGGTGGCGCTCAATCTGCAAGACGGCACGCTCAACACCGCGCAGACGCCCGCGAAACCCGGGCAGTACGTGACGGCGTATCTTACGGGGCAGGGAGCGGTGAATATCGCGCTCGCCACGGGAGCGGCGGCTCCCGGTGTGGAGCCATTCGCGCTGCCGGTGGCACCGGTGAAGGCGACTCTCGGCGGGCAACCGGTCACGATTCAATTCGCCGGCCTGGCACCGACATTCGTCGGGCTGCTGCAGATGAATCTGCTGATCCCGAATGTGATTCCCGGGGAGCAGACGCTGATTGTGACCATTGGCGGCGTGGCTTCAGCCCCGGTCACGCTCTCGATCGGCACGCCCTAGTCGAGCGTCAGCTTTCGATTGCGATTCCGCGTGCGGCAAGCTCTTCCAGCAGAGTGCGTACGGCGGGAGAGGCTTCGCCGCAGCCAGTGACGACAAAGGCCCATTGCAGGTCTTCGCGGAACTCGCGCGTGCTGATGCGCCATGCCCGCAACTCGAGCGGAGTTACGGCGCCGATCTGAATCACGGACCAGTGGCGAGCCAGGGCGAGAGCGGTTGCGCGGTCGGGATGCGGTCCGCGCACGATGAAGTGATTGTCGCCGTGCACCAGAATGCCTGTCATCAGCGCTTACTCTTCCACTCGGTAACGAATCCGGGCTCGAGCTCGGCGGGGTCTTCCCGAAACAGCAGCAGTCCGGTGCCGGTGCGCTTCTCGGAACTACCGTTGAGCGCCCGCTCTTCACGGGAGCGGGGCACGAATTCGAGCGAGAGCGGGGCCTCTGCTCCATCCAACGTAATGGTCTCGAACGTCAGGCCCAAGGTGAAATAGCGGGTCGGCTGCAGGTGACGTTCGGCGCGTACGATCCGCCCTTGGATCCGCGTTCCCTCCGGTACGAGGACGCGCCCCTCTGGAGTCCGCAGCGGGTGCAGCAACTGCCCTTCGACCGCGTCCCCGGCGTAAGAGGCCGCTTCGGAAACGGCGGAGCGCAGCGCGATCTGCAGGGTGAGCCCAGGCGGAACTGCGGCCGGCGCCGGATGCGCGGCCGCTTCCGTCACGGCGCCGGCCATATCCGTGCGGAAGCGCGATTCACTGCCAAACGCGCGGCATCCGGAATAGGTGGTGCGATTCTCCCAACGGCCACCTTCGGCGTCCCACAATTTGAGTTGCGTCAGTTGCGGCAGCGAGATGCTGGCGCCGCCGGGCATACCACCGGACATGCCGCCGATTTGGGCGCGTTGATAATCGATACGGGTTTCGATGCGGCAGGTCTCCGCCGCGCGCGGGGGATTCGGCACTTCAATGGTGAGGCGCTTCAGCTCTGTGCTGCGCGCGTCCAGCCAGAATCTGCCTTCGTAGGCCATAGGCAGCGAGCGCGCCTCCAGCGCGATCTCATAGCGGCTCGCGGCGACCGGCACGCGATAGCGGTAGACGGCCAGCGACTGCTCCCACGCAGTGAATCGCACCTCCGCTCCGGCGCCGAAGATGCTCACCAGGAAGCGGCCGAAATCGCCGGCGGCGGTGAGACCCCCGCCCGCGAACGCGCGTGCGTCGGCGAGGTCGAAGCGCCGCGCTCCGGCCCAGGAGAAGATCTCGCTCCCGTCCGACACGGTGACATCGAGCCGCAGGCGATCGCTCCAGGCTTCGATCGTGCGTCCGAGCAGGTCGCAGCGTTTCGGCGACGCGTTCCGGAGCGGCTCGAAACGCGTGCGCTGCACCGTTTCGACGCACGTATAGCGTGCCAGTGCCTCGGTCTCGGTGAGGATCTTCGTGCGCGCCTCACGCAGCAGGTCCGCTGGGTCGGTCTGCGCGCAGAGGTGTGGCGCGAGCAGCAGCGCGGCGATGAGTGGAAGCGGCTTCACTTACCGGGCTTGGGGGCCGAGGGGTCCATGGTCATGTGGTAATCGCCAGTCCCATTGACATCGACGAAGTGGATGATGACGTTCTTGCCGACGCCTTCGATGAGGCGATACATCCACTCCTCATACGGCTGCGGGGTTTGCGCCGAGCCCTGCGGGTGCGTCTCCTTCTCATCGGGCGGGCCGTAGGTAATGTAGATGCGGCCCCGATCGGTCTTCCATCCCGGAACGTTCGCAGCGAACTTCTGGTTGGCATAGGCGATGCGCCGATAGTGCTCTTCCTTGAACTGGTTCTGGGTCTTGCCGGGGATGGGGTTGCGGCGATCCCAGAACTGCTCGACGAAGTGTTCGCGCTCGGCGTCCGATTTGAGGATTTGGAAGGCGTCGCGCTCGGCTTTCGTAATGATGTACGCAACGTCTTCGTTGAGCCATTTCCGATAGGGCGATTCGAGTTCCTTCAGGAGTTTGGCTTTCCGCTGTTCTCGGATGTCGTCCTGCGT
This sequence comes from uncultured Acidobacteriia bacterium, assembly GCA_903876865.1. Taxonomy (GTDB): domain Bacteria; phylum Acidobacteriota; class Terriglobia; order Bryobacterales; family Bryobacteraceae; genus Solibacter. Next base: position 15,321 of record CAIRBY010000343.1, on the reverse strand, counting down.
GGCTGTTTGCGCGGTGGCCTGCGGAGCGGGTTGCGGTGTTGCCAGCGCGAGCAGGGTTTCCTTCCGGCGTGGGGGCGGTTTCCGCTCGGCAGCGGTTATGGCCGCGGTGGCCGGAACCGGTGCGGCTTCGGCCGTGCGCAGTGCCTGCGCCGGTGCGCCGGGGCGCGTGGTTTCGGGTTGCCATGCGGGCAGTGTGACCGCGGCGGTAATCAGGAGCAGGACGCCCGCCAGTAGCGGTGCGCCGAGCAGTAGCGGTGCGCCGAGCAGTAACGGTGCGCCGGCGGAGTGCGGAGCGTTCGGGTACAACAGGCGATGAATACGTTTCACCAGGCTACCTCCCGTAGCGGCCACGGCCGGCTCGCGGCCATAGCATCGAGTCTCTTCCAGTGCGGCTAGCGTGGCCGCGTAGCGATGCGCGTCGCCCGTGAGGGCCACCACCACATCGTCGCAACAGTCTTCCCGTTCGGCGCGGATCACGCGCGAGATCCACCAGGTGGCCGGATGGTAGAAGAGCAGTCCTTCCACGAAACACTGGCAGAGATTGACCAGATAATCGCAGCGGCGGACGTGTGCCAACTCGTGCAGCAGAATGGTTTCCAGTTGATCGGCGGGGAGCCCCGCCAGCAGTCCGGCCGGCACCAGGATCACGGGACGGAGGTGGCCGATCACCACCGGGACTTCGGCGAAGCAGCTCTCCAGCAGCAGCACGGGCCGCGTCAGGCTAAGGCTCGCGGCGAGGCTGGCGGCGGTGTGCTGCCAGGCCTCGGCCGCGTGGCAGACGCCGCGGCGCTGCAGGCGCCATACGCCGAACCAGCCGGCCAGATGCCACAGGTAGAGCCCGGCGACGCCGGCGAGCCAGCACGGGGCGAACCAGGGGACCAGCGCCGCGATGCCGTGCGCGACCGGGCCGGTGGTGTGCGAGGCGCTCTCCAGCGTGGGAACGGACGCGAGCGGCGGAGCGGCGATCCGTGGCGCGTGTCCGGCCTCCGGTAGAAGCACGAGTAGCGTAGCGCCGAAGCCTGCCACCATAAAAAACAGAGCCAGACATGCGGCGTTATAGCGTGTGCGCGCAGAGTGCGCCGCGGCCAGCACCAAGCCCAGTGCCGCGGCGAGCAGCGCGCCCTGCCAGAGCGAGTGGAGCAGTGTCCAGCCAAGCGCGCCGGCAAGCGGCGTGGCGACCCAGGTTTCGATCAGGCTCATTTCGCCTCCTTGGGATACTCATCGAGCAGTTTGCGCATCGCCGCGAGTTCGGCTTTGGTGGCCTTGCGCGCAGCCAGGGCGCCCACCAGCATCGCCTGCGCCGAGCCGGCGAAGGCGCGTTCAAGCAGGTCCCCGGCCAGTTGGCGCTGCGTCCATTCGCGCGGGCGCGAGGCTTCGTAAATGTGCGCGCGCTGCCGCTCGTCGCGCCGGACTAGGCCCTTCTCCGCCATAATCTGCATGAACTTGAGCACGGTGCTGTACTGCGCGGTGCGGCGGCGGCAGATAGCTTCGTGCACCTCCCGCACGGTGGCGGGCCCGGTGCTCCAGAGTACGGTGAGAATTTCCAACTCCGCGTCGGTCGGTCTGGGGGGGGCGGCTGGCATCTAGTAAGACCTTACTAGTAAAGAGTTCCTAGGTCAAGCGCGATTTTGCGCTATTCCTGGCGCAGCGCATCCATCGGGTCGATGCGGGAGGCGCGGCGGGCGGGCGCCCAGGCGGCGAGGAGGGCGATCAGAATCATGCCGGCGCTGGCTGCGACGAGCGGTTCGGCCAGCGAGGGCGGCCAGCGAGGGCGGCAAGGGGTGCGGCCACGATGCGTCCGGCGGCGACCATGCCGAAGGCTTCGCGGAGAGGCGGACGAGCAGGCGTTCGGGGACGATCTCGGCATTGACCTGATCGGCGAGTGTGGCGATGCGGTCGATGGGCATCGTTTTCAGTTGCTCTTTGACGACGCGGGTGACGGTGGCGGCGAGTGTTTCAGGGGGCGGCGCGGTGAGCAGGGAGAAGCGCGGACGCAGAGTTCCGTCACGTAGAGCGCGTTGCTGGTGGCCTGTGCGACGGAGACGTTGCCGGCCACGGTGGTGATGGCGCGGACCGTCACATCCGGGTCCATGAGGGCCATGAGCAGCGCGACGGCATCGTCCGAAGCGGTGTCCGTGTCGATCAGAAAGTCTCTGGGCACGAGATCAGAGTATCACCGCAAATGCCCGTGCACCTGGCCGCGCGCGAGGCGGTTACACTCGAAGGGGGGATTCCCATGAGTGCGTTTCTCGGGTGGGCTGAAGCCTATCGGGCAGGAACCGCCGTCTGCGGCGGCAAAGGCTACAACCTCGCCCGCCTGGCGCGCTATGGTTTCCGCGTGCCGCGCGGCGGAGTCCTGCCCGCGGGCGCGCCTCTCGAGGATCTGGACGCCGGTCTGCGCGGTGCGGGGCTGAGCGACGCTGTGGTCGCCGTGCGCTCCAGCGCCACCGCGGAAGATTCCGCGCGCGCCTCCTTCGCGGGCATTCACCGCAGCCTGCTCAATGTGCGCGGCCCCGGTGCGGTCCGCGAGGCGGCGCAACTCTGCCTCGATTCCCTGCGCACGCCGGAAGCGGCGGCATATCGCCATCGCATGGGCTTCACGGATGAGGAGGTTGCTTGCGCCGTGGTGATCTGCGAAATGGTGGAGGCCGTCTGCGCCGGTGTCGCCTTCTCCTGCGATCCGGTCACTGGACGCCGCGACCTGATCACGATTGACGCCGCGGCGGGACTTGGCGACGCGGTGGCCTCAGGCCGCGTCAATCCGCAGCGCTTCACGTGGCGCAACCATGGCAGCCAACTGCGCCGCGAGCAGCCGGCCGCGAATCCCGTGTGGCTGCCGGCGGCGGTCGAAGAGGAGCTCGCGTTCCAGGTGTGGCGCATCCACTGGGCTCTCGGCGAAGGTCAGGATCCGCAGGATGTGGAATGGGCGTGGGACGGTGTACGGCTCTGGATCTTGCAGGCGCGGCCCGTCACCCGCTTGCCGCGCGCGGGCTTCGCCGCAACCGCCGCCATGCCGCGCTACTGGTCCACCGGGAATATCAAGGACGCCGTGCCCGGCGTGGTCTGCGAACTCTCCTGGAGTATGCTCACGGATGTGGTGAGCGACGCTGCCTACGCCGCCATGAAGGTCGCGAAGTACGCCATGCCACCTGGCATGGAAGTGGTCAGGCGATGCCATGGGCGAGGCTATTTCGATCTCACCCTGATGCAGTGGGCCTTCTTCGACGCCTTCGGAGTTGCGCCCGCGGATGTGGTCAAGGTCATTGGGGGCCACCAGCCGGAAATCGACGTGCCGCCGGGACGCCGCGGACAACTCGCGGGGCTTCGCCTCGCGCGCCACATCTGGAACTATCCCGCCCGGGCGCGCGAACCGGTGCAGCGTCTCCTGGCCTACGTGCGCGGCGCCGAAGCCACACAGTGGAGCGCCCTTTCCCGCTCTGAACTCTGTTCTGCCATGGCACGGCACGTGGAGGAGCAGAATGTGTTCGTGCCCGTCTTCGGGCTGGCCAACAGTTGCTCCGGCCCCTGGCAGTTGTTGTTGGACAACACCGTGAAAGCAGCCTCGCTCATCGCCCGCCTGCAGGCCGGAGCCGGCGGCGTGGCGAGCGCCGAACAGGGATTCCGGATCTACGAAATCGCAATGGGGAAGTCCACCCTCGCAGCTTTCCTCGCCGAGTTTGGCCACCGTGCGGTTTACGAGGCGGACCTGTGGAACGCGCGCTGGGTCGAGGAGCCTGGCTGGATCGAGGAGCAGATCGAGAGTCTGCGGAAGAACCCGCCTCCGCGGAATCCGCGGGCGGTCGCGGAGGGCGTCCGCCGCGAGGCGGAACGGGAATTGCGCGAGCGTTTCGGCTGGCGTGCCCCGCTGCTGCTCTGGGTGGCGCGAAAACTCCGCGAAGCGATGGCCGCGCGCGAGGGCGCCAAGAGCGCCCTGGTCGCGCTGCTGTTGCCGGTGCGGCGGATGGTGCTCGATATCGGGCGCCGCCTGGTGGAGGCAGGGCACCTGGATTCTCCGCAACAGGCGCTGCACTTCTCCTTCGCCGATCTGACGGCGTGGCTGCGCGGCGATTGGGATGGCCGCGGCGCGCGCGAACTCGCCGTGGACCGCGCCGCGCGCCGCGTACAGTGGCTTGCGGAGGAGGCGCCCGACCTGATCACCGAGGAAGCCGCCGGACGTTTCGCATCGCCGGCCGCCACCCCCGCCGCACCACAAAATGGGCTCGCGACGTGGAGCGGTATTTCCGTCTCACCCGGCATTGCGACCGGACCGGCGCGGATTGTGCAGACTCCCACCGACGCTGCACACCTGCAACAGGGAGACATCCTCGTGGCCCCTTCGACGGACCCCGGATGGACGCCGCTGTTTCTGCGCGCCTCCGCCATCGTGATGGAGACGGGCGGATATCTGAGCCACGGCGCCATTGTCGCCCGCGAGTTTGGCATTCCCGCCATCGCCAATGTTCCCGGCATTCTGAGCGCGCTGAGAGACGGCGAACGGATTACGGTCGATGCCACTAATGGACAAATCCTGCGCGAGGGCGCGGAGTAAAGGCGCGCGCTATTTCTCCGGGAAGAGTTGCTTCAGGAATTCCTTGTCTTCGAGTATGGCGCGCATGCGCTGGCCGCGGCCACCTTGCGTGGCGCCGGCGGCGGGTGCTGCCGGTGCGGTTCCCGCGGCCGGGGGTTCGAACTGCCGCCGCACCGCCGGATCCATCGCCAGGGCCTTGCGGAAATCTTCCAGCGCCGCGGCCTTCTCGCCGAGTTCGTAATCCATCACGCCGAGCGTCACCTGCGAACCCGCGGTCTTCACGTAGCGGGTCAGTTCCGCCGCCGCGTCGCGTGCTTCCTTGCGCTTGCCCGCCGTGCGAAATTCGCCCATCCACTGCTGGTAGAGCATGCCGAGGTTGATATCGAGCAGGCGCCGCAATTCCGGAATCGGCGCGGGACTATCGTCCACATTGATGTAAATCGGACGGTCGTTGTTGATGTTGCGGCCGCGCCCTTTGCCCACCACGAGCATGGCGGCGGATTGCTTGCCGCGCGAATCGCCGCCAGCATCGTCGCCCGCCTTCAGCGCGGCGTAGAGTTTCTCCGCCAGGTGGCCCTGCGCGGCTTCGAACGCCTTCCCCATTGCCTCCGGCACCTGCGGACCTACCAGAATATTGCCCTGCGCAGACCACGTCTTACCCTGCCGGTCGCCCGCCCAGTTCGGCGCATTGGGCCCGGTGTAGGCGGCCACGTTGCCTTTGTTGTCGATCACCGCAAGCTGCCGCCCGTCCTTGCCCTGAAAGGTATCGTCGGCCAGCAGTTTGTCCACCACCTGCTTCGCCGTGAGGCCCTGCCGTAGCAGTTCCAGGCCGCGCGGTCCGTAGCCCACGTTCACATTCGCCTGCGTGGCCACGCAGCCCGTGCCGGCCTCCGCCCACGGCACCACCGCGCCCACCGAAAAATACTTGGACGCTACCGTGACGCCGCACTCCCCGGTGGCCGGATCGTACGCGACGATCGAAAATGTATTGACGTCGGCCGCCGTCACGGTTCCCAGCAGAGAGAGGAAGGCTACGAGAATTCGCATCTCCGCAGTGTACTACTTCATGGACTTGGCCAACTCTTCGTATTGATCGCTCGCGATCAGGTTGACGCCTGCTTTCACCACGGCCTTCCAGCGCACCGCGACGGCTTCGTGCGAGCCGAAGTTGTAAGAGTCGCCCCAGCCCTTGTCCTCGCCCGGCAGGAAGCCGTCCAGCGTATAGAAGCGAATCCAGTAGCCCTGTTTGTGGGCGTGATCCACCAGCGCCTTGAGGCGGCGCTCGTCGGCCGCGGTCCACTCGCCCGCTTTATGTTGCCCGCCCTCTTCCACCGTGAACCAGGAACTGTTCCACCAGCGGCGGTAATTGGTGGGCGGCGCCGCCAGCAGTTTCTCGGGAGACATGGTTGCGTACTCGTGGTCGCGCTCCTCGCGCGTCTTGCCGGTAGCCACGGTGGTGTGCGCGCTGCCGAACAGGCGCAGCTTCTTGCCGGGCGGGACGGCCTTAAAGAAGACCTCCTCCTGCGCATCGGCATCTTCCGTCAGCACCAGCAGCGGCTTGGCCTCGAAGGGCGCGAGTTGATGCGGGTCCGCGGTCTGTACGGCGGTGGTGATCCAGCCTTCGTATTCGCCCAGCAGGTCCCAGACCGCGTGCAACAACTGTGGCTCCACACTCTTGAAATCGAAATGGACCACGATGATCGGCCAGCGTGCGCGGTCGTTCTCTTTCAGCGCCTTCTCCACAATCGGCCGGACCTTCTCGAAGAAGTAGTCGCGCAGCGCCGGTTCGGAGCCGGTGGTCTTGGCGTCGTGCGAAACCACCACGCGGCCGTTGGCCCACGCCAAATCCTGCTCGATACCCGCAGGGAAGCCCATGGTCAGTGCGCGGTCGATGCGGTCCTGGTAGCTCCCCTTGTAGGGGTAGCAGTTATGGGCGTCCGGCACGGAGCGGTTGTGATTCAGAAAGTCCAGGTTGGGCTGAGCGAGCAGGGGCAGCGCCGCAAACAGGGCCAAGAGAAGGGGAAGCGTGGGTCTCATCTATAAAAGCATACCCGCCAATCATGACATCGGTATAAACTCATACGAAGTCCCTCGATGGAAATCTCACACAACCAGCGCGATCAATATCTGGAAATGACTGTGGCCGGGCGCCTGGATGGCTATTGGGCGCAGCACCTCGCCAGCAGTGTCGGCGCCGTGATGCGCGAAGGCGCGCACGCCGTCCGCCTGAACCTCTCGCAGACCTCGTATATCAGCTCCGCCGGGATCGGTGTGCTCGTGGAGTTGCACAAGAGCTTCCAGGCCATCCACGGCTCCTTCGCCGTGATCGAGCCCTCCGCGCAGGTGGCGAAGGTGCTGCAGATGGTCGGTCTCGCCGCGATGCTCACGTCTACCGCGGCAATGCCGTCCGCAACCGCGCTCCCCGTGCTGCAGGCGCAGCGCAAAGAGGCCGGCGGCGCGGTCTTTGAGATCCACGAAATGGTCGCCGGCGGCGCGATGGAATGCCACCTCCTGGGAAGCCCCGCCGCCCTCCCCACCCTCGCCTTTGCCGCGGACCAATGCCACTCTCTCAATGCCATGGAGGATGCTCTCTCGCTCGGGCTGGGCGCTTTCGGCGACCATTTTGAAAACTCCCGCGAACGCTTCGGCGAATTTCTCGCCGTCTGCGGCGGCGCCGCCTGCCAGCCCACCGATGGCGCCAACCATCCCGATTTCATGCTCTCTTCCGGTTCCTTCGTGCCGCGCATCGCCACCCTCTATGGCATGGAGTGCCGCGGCGCTTTCGCCAAACTCGTCAGCTTCGAAAGCGCCAGCGGGCGCGACCCGGTCCCGCTCAGCCTGATTCTGGAAACCTGCCGCGAAGCCGCTGGCACACCCACCGCGGCAATCGTGCTGCTGGCCGAATCCGCCGGACTCATCGCGGCCATGTTGAAGCGTTCCCCCGCCGCGGGTCCGGCTGGGAGCCTCTTCGCCTATCCCGAAGTCCGCAACTGGCTGTCTTTCTCGCCCGAGCGCGCCTTCCCGCATTCGCTGGCCCTTGCCGCCGGGATCATTTCCGCCGATGCGCCCGCTGACTTGCGTCCGTTCCTGCGGCCTCTCGCGCGGCGCTCCGCGCTCACCGGGCACTTCCACGCCGCGGCCTTCACCTATCGACCGCTGCGCAAAGGCCGCGTCGAACTCGCGCCCGCGGTGCGGAGTCTCTTCGATGGCGGCGGCCTGCAGGCAGTGGCCCACCTTCTGGCCGACGATCGCGATCACCCCGGCGGCGGCGAAAGCGAACTGCTGCGCGGCACCTGCTGGGTCAGCCCGATCCATACCGTACAGCGCACCGGAGGTGCCGCATGAACCTGTTACTGGGCGCTGCCGCAATCGGCTTCATCCTCTCCCTGCTCGCGCTGGGCGTCTACGTGAGCTTCCGCATCTTCGAGTTCTCGGATATCACCGCCGAGGGCTCCATCACCACCGGTGCGGCCATCGCGGCCGTGCTGCTCACGCACGGCTGGGCGCCGCTTACGGCCACCTTCGCCGGCGCGCTCGGCGGCATGTGCGCCGGCACGGTCACCGGACTGCTGGCCACACGCTGCGGCATCAATCGGCTGCTCTCGGGCATCCTCACCATGACCGCGCTCTACTCCATCAACCTGCGCATCATGGGCAAGAGCAACATCCCGCTCACCAACGATCACACCATGGTGTCGCAGGCGGAAGCGTGGGGCAAAGCGGCCTTCGGAAAATCCACGCTCGCCATCTGGGGGTGGGAGGTCGCCGTGCGCGACGCCTCGCTCCTGATCATGGTGCCCGCCCTGATTCTGGTGGTCTGCCTGGCTCTCTACTTCTTCCTCCACACGAACCTCGGCACCGCGATGCGCGCCACCGGCGACAACGCGCAGATGATCCGCGCGCTGGGTGTGGATGATGGCGTGATGGTGGTGTTCGGACTTGCTCTTTCCAATGGCCTGATCGCTCTGGGTGGCGCGCTGCTCGCCCAATACCAGGGCTTTGCCGATGTGCAGATGGGCATCGGCATGGTAGTCTGGGGGCTCGCCAGTGTGATCATCGGCGAAGCGCTGGTGGGTACGCGCAAACTCGGCTACGCCATCACCGGCACCGTGATGGGCAGCGTGCTCTTCCGCCTGCTGGTGGCCGTGGCCCTGCGCTGGGGCCTGAACCCGAACGATCTGAAGCTGATCACCGCCGCATTCGTGCTGGCCGCGCTGATTGTGCCGAACGCGCTCAAATCCCTCAAACAGAAACCGCGGAGCCTGACCCATGCTTGAAATCCGCAACGTGTGGAAGACCTTCCACCCGGGCACGCCCAACGAAGTCCGCGCGCTGCAAGGCGTGGATCTGACACTCGAAGACGGCTCCTTCACCATCATCATCGGTACCAACGGGAGCGGAAAATCCACCACGCTCAACGCCGTGGCTGGAAGCTTTTTCGTGGACGAAGGCCAGTTGCGCATCGGCGGAACGGACGTGACCCGCTGGCCCGAACACCGCCGCGCCAGCCTGATCGGGCGAGTCTTCCAGAACCCCTTCAGCGGCACAGCGCCGAGTCTTTCCATCGCCGAGAACTTCTCGCTCGCGGCCCGGCGCGGGCTCAGCCGCGGACTCGGCCCCGCGCTCGGCTCCCGCATGAAGGCCGAGATGCGCGACGCCGTTCGCCAACTCAATATGGGCCTCGAAGCGCGTCTGGATAACGCCATCGGTACGCTCTCCGGCGGACAGCGGCAGGCGCTCACGCTGCTCATGGCCGCATGGCGTAAGCCGCAACTGCTATTGCTCGACGAGCACACCGCCGCGCTTGATCCGAAAAGCGCCGACCAGGTCATCGCCCTCAGCGAGACGCTGATCGCGCGCGATCGCCTCACCACCCTGATGGTCACCCACTCCATGCAGCAGGCGGCGTCTCTGGGCGACCGCCTCATCATGATGCATCGCGGCAAGGTGATTCACGATCTGCGCGGCGCGGAGAAGGCGCGCGTGCGCCCCGCCGACCTGTTGGAACGGTTTGAAGAGTTGCGGCGCAGCGAACTGCTGGATGAATCCGCCGCGGAAATGCTGGAGCGCCTCTATGTCTGAACTCTTCAAACGTCTCTGGCTTGGCGTCGTACTGATCCTCGCGACCTCCGCGTTCCTGCTCCTCTCCGACCGCGGCCAGCGCGTTGCCGGCAGCCTGCCGCGCGTCGCGGTGCTGCAATTCAGCAATATGCAGGCGCTCGACGATGGTGCTCGCGGGCTCATGGACGAACTGCGTTCCCAGGGCTATGACGGCGTGCACAAGGCGAAGATCGAGCACTTCAACGCGCAGAACGATATGGCGACCTCCAACGCCATCGCCAAGGAGATCACCTCCGGCAAGTACGATCTTGTGATTTCCATTAGCACCAACTGCCTGCAATCCGTGGCCAACGCCAACCGCGAAGGCAAGGCCAAACACCTTTTCGGGATCGTGGCGGACCCGGTTGCGGCCAAGGTTGGTGTGAATCCCAAAAACCCGGCGGACAAGCCGCGGCAGATGACCGGCATCGGCAGCCTCGCGCCGGTGGACGAGATCATGGCAGTGGCGCGCCGCATGAATCCGCGGGCGCGCCGCTTCGGCATCCCGTGGAACCCCTCGCAGGCGAATTCGGAGCGCTACATGCAGTTGGCGCACCAGGCGGCGAAGCAGATGAACGTGGAGATTCTGGAAGGCAGCGTGGAGAACTCCACGGCGGTGGGCGAGGTCACCGATTCGCTGATCGCGCGCGGCGCGGACGTGATCGTCGCGATCGGCGATGTGACGGTCGGGCTCGGCATCGATTCCGCCATCGCCGCGGCGCGCAAGGGGCGCATTCCCCTGGTCTCCGCCCTGCCCGATTACATCAAGCGCGGCGCCCTCTACGGCGCGGGCGCGGATTTCTACCGCGTCGGCCAGCAGATGGGCGAACTCGCGGTGCGAATTCTCAACGGGGAAGATCCCGCGAACATCCCCGTGGTGTATGCGCTGCCCATGAAGGTGGGCTTCAATCTGAGTGCGCTGAACGGGCTGAAAGACAGCTGGCAGATCCCGCCGGAACTGCTGGCGAAGGCAAATACCGTGCTCGGCGCGAAGAAATGAGCGCCGCGCCGCGCCCTGTCAAGCCCGTCGCGGTTTGACTTGAAGGGGTCCGGCGCGGTATTTTGCAGAGTAGGGCGCGGTAGCCAAGTGGTAAGGCAAAGGTCTGCAAAACCTTTATACGTCGGTTCGACTCCGTCCCGCGCCTCCATTCTTCACATCTTCTTTTTCCAGTACTCTTCGGAACCCATCTTCTTGAAGTTCTGCACCGTCCGGATGTTGTCTTCCATCTGCCCCTGCGTGCCGGCGCCGCAGATGGCCACGTGGACGCCCGGCTGGCTCAGCGCGTACCGCAGGCACTCGGTGGGGTTGAGCGAGCGCAGCAGGAACGCCTTGCCGAAGACCTTGATCATCTGAACGCCAATCCCGCATTCCGCCGCCACTGGCAGCGCGATCTTCTCGAAACTCAAGTAGGCGTGGTCCGCCGCGTGGATCGGCATCATCACCGTGTCCCAATTGTCGTAGGCCTTCAACAGCGCCGCATGAGCCTCGGGGTCGAAATGGCCGGTAAACCCGATGAAGCGGCACTTGCCCGCCTGCTTCGCCGCCTCGAACGCCTCCATCGCCCCCCATCGGCCCCATCGCCCCGCCGGGAGCTAGGATCTGCTCGATATCGTTCTGGTTCTCCACCGAGTGCATCTGCCAGAGATCGACATGATCGGTCTGCGGCAGACGCGGCGAGAGTTCCAGGTCCTGCCGGGCCTCTTTTGCCGTCCGCTTCGGGCTCCTGGTGGTCAGGAAAACGTTCTTCCGCACGCCCTCAAGGCCAATCCCGTAGGCCTCTTCGCAACGGCCATCCCAGTAGACGCGCGCGCAGTCGAAGTAGGTGATGCCCAGGTCGTAGACCTTGCGGACGTGCGCCGCCGCGGTTCGCACATCGGGATGCAGGTCCATGCGCACCGCCCTGCGCGATTACGCTGACCTTGACGCCGGTCTTGCCGAACGGCACGGTGGGGATGTCTCCCGCCTTCACTTTTTGGGGCATTGCGTACGCTCCGGTGACGGACACGCCGGCAAGAGCCCCGCCGACGAAAGATCGCCTTTTCATCGAGTCCTCCCGCTTCCGGAAATCACGCCGCTCCGGTTGGCGTACCGGAGGCTTAATTTGAGATTTCCAGCTCTGTTTCAGTCTATTCACTCAATCTGTGGCTTGACCGCAAACAGCGGTGGCTGATACTCTGAATTGCATAAAACTGGATTGCATGCATAAATATGCTTTAAGCGCCGCCGATTCGGAAAAAACGCTGGCCGGGATCGCTCGCAATGTGCGATGCCACAGCGTGCAGATGGTGCACCGGGCCAAGTTGGGGCATACGGGCGGCGATTTCTCAGCCGCCGATATTCTGGTGACTCTCTATTTCGGCGCCCTGCGCGTGGACCCGCAACAACCCGCCGCGCCGGACCGCGACCGCTTCATTCTGAGCAAGGGCCACTGCTCTGCCGCGCTCTACGCCACGCTCGCCATGCGCGGCTTCTTCCCGCAAGAGGAGCTGCGGGAGTTCATGGAACCCCTGTCGCGCCTCAACGGGCATCCCAACCGGACCGAACTGCCCGGCGTCGAAGCCAATACCGGCCCCCTCGGACATGGACTTCCCATCGCGGTGGGCGCGGCGCTCGCCGCCAAACTCGATGGCGCCGCGTGGCGCACCTTCGTGCTGACCGGAGACGGCGAGTTGCAGGAAGGCAGCAATTGGGAGGCCTTCATGGCCGCCGCTCATTACCATCTGGATAATCTCGTGGTGATCGTGGACCGCAACGGCATCCAGCAGGGCGGCGCCACCGAATCCATCCTCTCCCTGGAACCGCTCGCGGAGAAGTTCCGCGCCTTTGGCTTCGCCGTGCGCGAGGCCGATGGTCACGATTGCCCGGCGCTGCTCGATCTGTTGGAGAGCGTGCCGTTCGAGCCCGGCCGCCCCTCCTGCGTCATCGCCCACACCACCAAGGGCAAGGGTGTCTCCTTTATGGAGAACAAGGCCGAGTGGCACCATGGCGTGCCCACGGACGCGCAACTGGCCGCCGCGCTGGAGGAACTCGGGTGCAAATCCGGGTGCGAAACCTGTGATTGAACGTTTTGATTGCCGCGACGCCTTTGCCGCCACGCTGGAAAGCCTGGCCGAAGCCGATTCGCGGATTGTGGCTGTAGTCAATGATGCGGTGGGCTCCACCCGCCTCGGCAATTTCAAACGGCGCTTCCCTACGCGCCTGTTCAATGCCGGAATCGCCGAGCAGAATATGGTCGGCATCGGAGCGGGCCTCGCTAACGGCGGCAAGATCCCGTTCGTCTGCGCCGCCTCCTGCTTCCTCACCGGGCGCGCCATGGAGCAGGTCAAGGTGGATGTCGCCTACTCCCGCGCCAACGTGAAACTCTGCGGCATGTCGAGCGGCCTCGCCTATGGACAGCTGGGCCCCACGCATCACTCCGTCGAAGACCTCGCCTGGACCCGCGCCATCGCCAATCTCACCGTGATTGTCCCGGCCGATCCGCTCGAAACCGCGCAGGCCGTGCGTGTGATCGCCGCCACGGAAGGCCCGGTATTCCTGCGCCTGAGCCGCATCCCGGTGCCGCAGGTCCATCCGGCCGATTACCAGTTTCAGGTCGGCGTCGCGACCGTGCTGCGGCCCGGTAACGATCTCACTCTGATCGCCAACGGCACCATGGTCAGCCGCGCGCTGGAAGCGGCCCGCCTGCTGAGCGCCGCTGGGATTTCCGCCCGTGTGCTCAACATGGCGACGCTCGCGCCGCTGGACCGCGATGCGATTCTCGATGCCGCCGAAAGCACCGGCGCCATCGTGACCGTTGAAGAGCACTCCATCTACGGCGGTCTTGGCGGAGCGGTCAGCGAAGTCACCGCGGGTGCCTGCCCCGTTCCGGTTCGTATCCTGGGGATTCCCGCCCGCTTCGCGCCCACGGGCACGGCGGAGTGGCTCTTCGAATACTTCGGCCTCACCCCGCAGGGGATCTTCGCGGCCGCTCTGGATCTGGTGGAGACACGGGTTAGACGGTAATGCCGCGCTACGCGCTCGCTATCGATCAGGGCACCACCAACACCAAGGCGCTGCTCGTCCGCGAAGACGGCGCGATCGCCGCCGCCGCCTCGCGTCCGGTGCCGATTCACTTTCCCCAGCCGGGCTGGGTGGAGCAGGATGCGCGGGAGTTGTGGCAGAGCGTGCTCGGCGCCGTGGGCGAATGCCTCGGGCGCGCGGGCGCCGCCCGTCCCGACGTGATCGGGATCAGCAATCAGCGGGAAAGCGTGCTGGTGTGGGAACGCGCGAGCGGCCAGCCCATCGGCCCTTGCCTCACCTGGCAATGCCGCCGCACCGCGCCCTTCTGCGCGGAGTTGCGCGCGCGCGGTCTGAATGCGCTCCTCACGCGCCGCACCGGCCTCGCCATCGACCCCGTCTTCTCCGCCAGCAAAGCGCGCTGGCTTCTGGACCGGACGCCGCACGGCAACGCGCGCGCGGCCAATGGTGAACTCGCAATCGGCACCGTGGATAGCTGGCTGCTCTGGAACCTCACCGCCGGCGCCGCGCACGCCACGGATCTCACCAATGCCTCGCGCACCCAACTGCTCGATCTCAGCCGCCTGCAGTGGGACGAGGAGTTGCTCTCGATCTTCGGCATCCCCGCCGCCGCGCTGCCCGCGCTCCACCCGTCGAGCCACATCTATGGAGAGACCGCCGCCTGTACTGATATTCCCGCAGGCATCCCCATCGGCGCGCTCGCCGGAGATTCCCACGCCGCGCTCTTCGGCCACGCCATCTTCACTCCCGGCGCCATCAAGGCCACCTACGGGACCGGCTCTTCGCTCATGACCATCACCGCGCAACCGGTCTGGGCCGCGGGACTCTCCACCGCCATCGCCTGGTCGCGCGATGAGGGCGCCCGTGAAACCGAAACGAAGTTCGCACTCGAAGGCAACATCTTCACCACCGGAGGCGCCGTGCAGTGGCTCGGCGAATTTCTCGGCCTGCCGGACCCGGTGGAGGACGCCGTACGCCTCGCCGCCTCCGTGCCGGATAGCGCGGGTGTCTATCTCGTCCCGGCCTTCGCCGGCCTGGGCGCGCCGCACTGGAACGATGCCGCGCGCGGCCTGCTCTGTGGCCTTACCCGCGGCAGCGGCGCCGCTCATGCCGCGCGTGCGGCTGTCGACTCGATCGCCTATCAGGTGCGCGATGTGCTCGAAGCCATGGAGCAGGCGGGCGGCGCGCCCATCCCGGCCCTGCTCGCCGATGGCGGCGGCACCCGCAACGCTTCGCTGATGCAGTTCCAGGCAGATATTCTCGATCGCCCCGTAGTGCGCAGCGCCGCCGCGGACGTCTCCGCCATGGGTGCTGCATGGCTCGCGGGATTGGCCTCCGGCATTTGGCCGTCCCTGCACGCGCTGGCCGCCCTGCCGCGCGAGGAGCAGCGCTTCGAACCCGCCATGAAGCGGGAAGACCGCGCGCGCCTGTATGATGGCTGGCGGGAGGCCGTGCGGCAGGCGATCGTCACTACACCGGGCGCTCCCGCGGGGAAAGCATAAAACATGGCGCGAATCGACGAGTTGCGGCTGATGAGCAAAGTGGCTCGGATGTATTTCGAGCAGGGGCTGCGCCAAACCGAGATCATGGAGCGGCTCAGCATGTCGCAATCCACCATCTCGCGCATTCTCAAGCGCGCCGAGAAGGCCGGGATCGTCCGCATCACCGTCAGCGT
>CAIRBY010000342.1 GCA_903876865.1 uncultured Acidobacteriia bacterium | reverse complement strand
TCAGCCACGTTCCTTTGCCGCTGGTGAACCCCTGCGGATATGCCACCGCATTCTTCACCGCGCCGCTGCCCGTCAGCTTCACCTCGAACTCCGGACGGTCCTTTGCCAGCGTCAGCGTTGCCGTCAGATCCAGATTGTTGCTGTTGTCGTGCAGTTCCAGGCGCATCCCGGCCGCTTCCACCTTCGCGGCGGTCACGCGGAACTCCGTGCCCAGTGCCTGCTGCGTCCACTCGCGGTGCGTGCGACGGTCCGTCACCGTCAGTGCATGGGTCTGTTCGTCCAGGCGGACTTGAAGGTACTTATTGGAGGCGTATGGGGCAGCGACGGCCGGTACGCACAGCAGGAATCCGAGAACAGCCAGGGGACGCATCGTTCCCCGTAGCATAACTCGCGGCGCCTCTGGCTACGGGCTAAAGCGATCCGGCGCTCAGGCACCTGCGTACCCGCTGCGCATTTTCCGCAATCTCGTTCTTGAATCGAGGATATGCTCCCACGATCACGCAGTCACGCGGCTTGATCGCCGCGAATGCTGTGCGGAATGCCGCATCCACCGCCTCCACCGATCCGGCTGCGCGCCCCGCCGCCAGAATCTTGAACGCGAAACAGGTCTTGCCCGCCTTGCGCATCACGCCAAACATCTTCTCCGGATCCTTCTCCAGATAGACCTCGCCGGCCGGCAGCGGGAGTTGTCCCAGCAACTTGCGCAGTTCGTCCGGCGTCCGCGTGCGATTGTAGACGCAGCCCATGTAGAAATCGACGTCCCATCCGCGCTCCTCGATGTACTCGATGACCTCCGGCTTGTGCGTCGATACCCCCACCAGCACGCCCGTCTGCCGCGCCCGCTTGGTGAATTCATGGACGTCTTCCATCTTCTGCGCCCGGAATAGCGTGTCCGTCACCTCGCCGTGGTGCGACACCGCAATCGGGCTCATCGCCTTCACCGCGTCCTCGGGGTTCGTGCGGATCAGAGCGATCACCTGCAACTTGCCGCTGCATTTGCGGTGCGCCGCGACATCCTGCACCGCCCGCGCATCGCCATTGGTCTGAAACGTGGTGATGCCGTTCCGCTCCGCCTCCGTCAGCGCGTTAGAGACGTTCTCTGGCGTGCCCCACTCGCGCATGTGCTGATCCAGCGTGCGGTTGGCGTGCGAGTAGCCGTAGAAGGGGTTCGAACCCTGAATCAGGCGGCTGATTTCGTATTTGCCCAGTTTCACCGTGGGCAGCGCCGTCTCTGCCGCGCCCGCCGCCGCTTCTGCCGCGATCCCCGCAGCCGTGAGTCCGGCCGTGATCTGAAGGAACTGACGCCTGTCTGTCATCGCAAAAGCCTCATCGCAAAAGCCTCATCGCAAAAGCCTCATCGCAATCGCCTTACCGCAATAGCCTTGTTTAAGACCTGTTTATACTATGCCATGCCGCTGGGGTACCCGGTGGTCCACGCGCCGCCTCGATTCTTGTATTCTGGACCCTATGATCGAAACTCCGGGTAGAGTCCGCAACCTCGCGCCGCCGCCCACCTTTGCCACCTTGGAAGAGGAACGCCGCCATCGCAAGGTCCATCTTGCCGGGGCCTTCCGCCTCTTCGCCCGCTTCGGCTTCGATGAGGGTGTCGCCGGGCACATTACAGCGCGCGACCCCGAACATACCGATTGGTTCTGGGCCAATCCCTTCGGCATGCACTTCTCCCAGATTTGCGCCTCCGATCTGGTGCTGGTCAACGAGCGCGGCGAAGTGGTCGAGGGCGACCACCCCGTCAATACCTCCGCTTTCGCCATCCACTCTCGCATCCACGCCGCGCGTCCCGAGACTGTGGCCGCTGCTCACGCACACTCCATCTATGGCAAAGCCTGGTCCTCGCTCGGCCGCCTCCTCGACCCCATCACTCAGGACGCCTGCGCCTTCTATCAGGACCACGGACTCTTCGACGATTACACCGGCGTGGTCTACGAAACCTCCGAAGGAGACCGCATCGCACAGGCGCTCGGGGCAGGGAAGGCGCTCATCCTGCGCAATCACGGCCTGCTCACCGTCGGTTCCAGCGTCGATGAGGCCGCCTGGTGGTTCATCACCATGGAGCGTAGTTGCCACGCCCAGTTGCTGGCCGAGGCCGCGGGTAAACCCGTTTCCATTGCCCATGAAAGCGCCCTCGTCACCCGCGACCAGGTCGCCGGAGGCATGAACGGCTGGTTCCAATACCAACCCATGTGGCACATGATCAGCCGCCAGGAACCCGATCTGTTCGATTGACCGCGCGGGTGCTATTCTCTTCTGCATGGTGTCTTTCGACAACCTCTCCGGGGTCATTGACCTCAGCCCTGCCCGCGCCGAAACCATTCGCAAGACGTATCTGCTGCTCGGACTTAGCGTCGGAGGCGCCCTTTGCGGCGGCTACGTAGGCGCGCAATCCGACGCGCTGGTACAGCTCTTCACCGGCTGGCTCGGCTGGATCCTCGCCATGCTGCTGCTCAACGCCATCCCGCGCGTGGCCATCGCCGCCCGCCATAATCCCGTGTGGGGCGTGACCGCCCTGCTCGTGAACGGCCTGGTGTCCGGCGTGGTGCTCGCTCCCATCCTGCGTATCGCCAGTTTCTACGCGCCCGGCACGATCGAGATCGCGATGCTGATGACCGTGATCGTCTTCGGCTGCGTCACGCTTTTCGTGATGTCCTCGAAGCGCACCTTCTCCGCACCGCGAGGACTCATGATCGGAATTTCGGTCAGCATCCTCGCGGCCATGGTCTTGAACGCGTTTCTGAACATCGGCGTACTCGGCATGTTCATCGCCGCCGGAATCGGCATCTTCGGTGTCTGCATCCTCATCTACGCCACCAGCGACGTGCTCCACAATCCCTATGCCGATAGCCCGATCCCCGGCGCGCTGATCCTCTTTGCCGGACTGTTTAACGTTTTCGTGGCGATCCTGAACATCCTGCTCCGCCTCAACCGTCGCCGCTAGCCGGCATTTCCGCCGTCCTAATGCCCGCTGAGATTGCGTTGGCGGAGGGCGCACGTGATACTCTGAAGTTTCCCCATGTGGTCTCCCGATTCCTGGCGTCAGAAGCCTGCCCTGCAGCAACCCGAGTACTCCGATCCCGCGGAAGTGGAACGCGTCCTGTCTGAACTGCGGACGCTCCCGCCTCTGGTTACTAGCTGGGAGATTCTGCACCTGCGCGCCCAGCTTGCCGAAGCCGCGGCCGGCCGGCAGTTCGTTCTACAGGCGGGGGATTGCGCGGAACGCTTCGTCGATTGCACGGCGCCGCGGCTGACCAACACGCTGAAGGTGCTGCTGCAGATGTCGATGGTGCTGACGGTGGGAGCGAGCCGGCCGATCATTCGCATCGGGCGCTTCGCGGGTCAGTATGCCAAGCCGCGCTCGACGGATACAGAGACGCGCGATGGCGTGAGCCTGCCTTCCTATCGCGGCGACAATATCAACCGCCCCGAGTTTTCGGCGGCGGCGCGGCGTCCCGATCCGCAGTTGCTGCTGCGCGGCTACGAACGCGCGGCGCTGACTTTGAATTTTGTGCGCGCGCTGGTCAAGGGCGGCTTCGCGGATCTGCATCACCCCGAATACTTCGATCTGGATTGGGTGAAGGAGTCTCCACTGGGCGGCGAGTATCACCGCATGGTGCAGACGATCAAAGATTCGCTGCGTTTTGTCGAGAATGTGCTCGGCGTGCGCGCCGGCGACACCGACCGCATCGATTTCTTCACGGCGCACGAGGCGCTGCATCTGGGCTACGAATCGGCGCAGACGCGTGTGGTGCCGCGACGCCCGGGCGCGTTCAATCTGCTCACGCATTTTCCGTGGGTGGGATTGCGCACGAACGATCCCAATGGCGCGCACATCGAATACCTGCGCGGAGTGGAGAACCCGATCGGCATCAAGGTGGGCGGCTCCTGCACGCGCGATCAGGTGGCGCGATGGCTGGATATTCTGGATCCGCATCGCAGTCCTGGCCGGCTCACGTTCATTCACCGCTTCGGCGCGCGCAAGATCGGCGAGTGCCTGCCGCGGTTGATCGAATACGCGCGGGAAGAGGGCGGGCATCTGGTTTGGATCTGCGATCCGATGCACGGCAATACCCACGCCACGGCGAGCGGAGTGAAGACCCGGCGCTTTGAAGACATCTACTCCGAAGTGGAGCAGGCCTTCGATATCCACTCAGCGATGGGGCAGACGCTGGGCGGAGTGCACATTGAGTTGACGGGGGAAAATGTGACCGAGTGTATTGGCGGGTCACACGGTGTTGCGGAAGAGGATTTGGCGCGGGCCTATGAAAGTGAAGTCGACCCGCGCCTGAATTACGAACAGTCTATGGAACTTGCGTTCCTGATTGCCCGCAAGATGAAAAACGGAACCCTTTAGGCAGTCGGAGCAGCCGGGGGAGCAGCAGGCGCAACCTTTTTCTTGGCAACCTTCTTGGCGGGCGCTTTTTTGGCGGGCGCTTTCTTGGCGGGCGCTTTCTTAGCGGGCGCTTTCTTGGCGGGCGCCTTCTTGGCGGGGGCTTTCTTGGCGGGCGCTTTCTTGGCCGGAGCCTTCTTCGCCGGGGCCTTCTTCACAGCCTTCTTCACGGGCTTTGCAGCCTTCTTTGCAACTTTTTTTGTAGCCATTAAATTCTCCTCATCGTGTTGACTTCCCATTGAAGGGACAATTCATCTTATACCGAAAGGTCTTTTGCTGCCAGAGAAATCCGACCTGCGATATTGAGGTTACAGATTGGATGCTCAGGCAACGCTTCGATGGCACTCCGGGCATGCTTCCAAGATGCTTCGAAGATGCCCGTCAAACCAGCCCCCGCACGGTGATAATATGAGGTCTCTGTTGCATAGCGGTGTTATGGATCACATTCTCTCCATCGTCCTCTTCACGCCACTGGCAGGCTTGCTGGTGCTGCTGCTGCTCCCGTCGTCGAACGTGCGCGCCATCAAGCTCTGGGCTAACATTACGGCCTTTCTCGGCTTCCTAGTTTCGCTGCCACTGGCTCTCCAATTCGATTCCACGAAGGACTACCAGTTCGAAGAGAAAGCGCAATGGATTCCCACGCTCGGCGCGAACTATCACCTCGGCATCGATGGCTTCAGCATGCTGCTGGTGATGCTCACGACCGTGATTGGCTTCCTTGCCATCCTCTCCAGTTGGAACGCGATCCACTCGCGGCTGAAAGAGTATTACGCGTTCTTCCTGATCTTGCAGACGGGCATGCTTGGCGTGTTCATGTCGCTCGATTTCCTGCTGTTCTTCGTCTTCTGGGAAACCGTGCTGGTGCCGATGTACTTCATCATCGCCATCTGGGGCGGACCGCGGCGCGGCTACGCGTCGATGAAGTTCATGATCTATACGCTGGCGGGCAGCGTGCTACTGTTCCTCGGCATCCTGGCGCTCTACTATCAACATCTGTACCAGTTCCAGATGCCGAGTTTTGAAATCTCTGAACTGTTGCGCACCAAGGTCCCGGGCAACATGCAGTGGTGGATCTTCTGGGCCTTCTTCGCGGGCTTCGCGGTGAAGGTGCCGATGTTCCCGTTCCACACGTGGCTGCCGGATGCTCATACCGAAGCGCCCACGGCGGGGTCCGTCGTGCTGGCCAGCGTACTGCTGAAGATGGGCACGTACGGTTTCCTCCGCTTCTCGCTCCCGCTGCTGCCGGACTCTGCCAAGAACCCGGTCATCATTAATGCGATGGGGATTCTCTCGCTGATCGGCATTGTGTACGGCGCGCTGGCGTGCCTGATGCAGAAGGATTGGAAGAAACTGGTCGCCTACTCTTCGGTAAGCCACCTGGGCTTCTGCACCCTCGGCATCTTCTCTTTGAACCCGGCCGGCATCTCCGGTTCGATTCTGCAGCAGATCAATCACGGCATCTCGACCGGAATGCTCTTCCTGATCGTCGGCGTTGTTTATGAGCGGCGGCACACGCGCGAGATCTCGGCATACGGCGGACTCGTGAAGGTGATGCCGGTGTTCACGATGATCTTCCTGTTGGCCGCGCTGAGCTCGATGGGGATGCCGCCCTTGAACGGCTTCATCGGCGAACTGACGATTCTGGGCGGCGCCTATCATATGTCGCTGAACTGGGCCATCTGGGCAGGCTTGGGCATCGCGCTCGGCGCGTCCTACCTATTAAGGCTGATCCAGCGCACCATGCTCGGGGAAGTGAAAGAGAAGAACTCGCTGTTGCAGGATCTTTCCTGGCGCGAGATCGCGGTCTTCGCTCCGCTGATTGCGTGGGCGTTCTGGATCGGCATGAACCCGCAGCCTTACTTCCGCGTGCTCGAGCGCCCGGTGGCGCAGATTGTGGAGCGCGTGAAGCCGGGCTACTATGCGCAACAGCACCTGCGCAATCCGCTGGATGCTCCGTCTCTCGCTGCTCCGTCCGCGCCGGTAGCGGCGTTGCGGCCGTAAACGAAGAGGCGGATCCGACCTTACGGTTACTCGCTCACACTCGGGTCTCAAGCAACGCAAAAGCCGATTCACCGGCAAGAATGAAAACCCTCTGTTCGGCGGTGGAATGCCCGCTCGCAAAAGTAGGGCAGGCGGTTCCGCCTGCCAACCGGGCACGGCCGAGGAGTTGGCAGGCGG
>CAIRBY010000341.1 GCA_903876865.1 uncultured Acidobacteriia bacterium | reverse complement strand
CATGCTTTAGCTTGCCTGCCTTCATCAGAAAAGTGAGAAGCTCGGTGCCCTGCGTTGACTATCTTCACCAGAGATCAGTCGCAACCTATGCCCGAGTATCGAAGACGGTTACCGCACTTTCATCCGGATGGTGAGTATTTGTTTGTGACATGGCGCCTGCATGGCACTCTGCCCGTGGCGCCGTCCGACGTC
This sequence comes from uncultured Acidobacteriia bacterium, assembly GCA_903876865.1. Lineage (GTDB taxonomy): Bacteria > Acidobacteriota > Terriglobia > Bryobacterales > Bryobacteraceae > Solibacter. Next base: position 1,689 of record CAIRBY010000341.1, on the reverse strand, counting down.
GTCTATGCGACTCCAGGCCACGCGTTCGCCGCACAGGATCGGGCGTTGGCCCGGCGGCCTGGGGTGCAGTGGCTGAGCGATACGCGAATCGCGCAGCAGGTAGTCGAAGTGATTGGCGACGGTGAGCGCCTGAATCGGTTTTACGAGTTGCAGGCTTGGGTCGTGATGCCCCATCCACGTGCACCTGTTGATTCTGCCTCACGCGGCCGTTCCCCGAATCACACATTGGCTCAAAGGGAGAACGGCGCGCGAGGCGAATCGGTTGCTGGGCCGGTCGGGCGAGCCATTCTGGCCGCATGAGTCATATGATCGTTGGGTGAGATCGGCGCGGGAACTCCAACGGATTGTCGCGTATATCGAAGCGAACCCGGTGTCGGCAGGTTTGGCAACTGCACCTGAAGATTGGCCGTGGTCGAGCGCGACAAGGGCAAGCTAAAGCATGCCCCACCGGCTACATCAGCCCTACTCGTGGATTGGCCACGTTTTGGCGGTGCCGAGAGTTGTGTCGTTCTAGTGGGGTTAGCGGAAAGTTGCGGCAACCAGAAAGAACCACGTGCCATACCAGACCGGCGAATCGTACCCAATGGCACAGGCATCGGAGGGTACGGTCCAAAACAACTCGGGGCCAAGGAGGGAACAGGGTGCATCCTTCCACGGTCCGCGCTACATCAGGGGCGTATTGGTGGGCATGGAGGGGATGGGATGACTAACTCCACGCTGCTTGTCTTCCTGATGGGATCGGTCTTGGCGGAGGCGCTCCGTGTGGCCGCTTATGGACAGGCCTCGGCGGGCCATGACCTTTCCCACTCACTCCTGACGTAAAGCGGCGATGGGGTCGAGGCGGGCGGCTTTGAGGGCGGGCCAGAGGCCGAAGTAGAGGCCGACGCTGGTGGCGGCACTGAAGCCTGCGATCACGCTCCACAGCGGGACCGTCGAAGGCAGGCTGGGCACGAAGGTGCGGATGGCGAGCGAGAGCAGCCAGCCAACCATGATCCCCGGCCTGGAAGCTGCAAGATCCGCCACCCGCTTCCCCCAGACGCAAAAATAGGGCAGGACTTCCGCCCTGCCCTACATTCGTACCTTGCGACTCGCTGCGCCTTACGACTTCTTGCGCGGACGCGGCGTGCGCTTCTTCTGCCCTTCGCTGCCCGGAGCCGGCGTCTTCCGCGGAGCCCGCGGACGGCGCTGCACCTTGGGCGGCGCTTCGGGAATCGGGATCTCGCCCGTTGCCGTCGGCTGACCGGGAACCAGCGGCTGCGGCTCGTCGATCTCCTCGTCCTCGGCCGGCAGAATCTCTTCCGGAGCGGGCGGCGGAGCGGGCGGATGGAATTCGGCGCCGAGGAACACGATCAAGCCGCGTTCCTCATCCACCTGAATCCGAACCAGACCCTTATCCTGCGCGTAGTTCAACAGTTCGCTGAACTCCTGGAAGCCGTACTCGCGCGGTTCGAAGCTGGGACGCTCTGCCTTGACCCATTCGAACAACTCGTCTGCGGTCGAACCGGAATCCACATCGAAACGGTGAATTTCCAGAATGTCGCGCAACAGCGGAATCGCCTCTTCCGGCTTCGATCCCGGCTTCTCCGTCGGCGCTCCGCCCTTCATGCGGATCATGTAGCGGCCTTCGCCGCCCGTGACTTCCACATAATCGGCCTTCTGCAGTTTCTCCACGAAATCCGTGAAGCTGCT
>CAIRBY010000340.1 GCA_903876865.1 uncultured Acidobacteriia bacterium | reverse complement strand
GGCCGTGGTGCCGGCGGCGGCGGGCGCGAGCCCGTACGCAATGCCGTTCGAAACGCTGGGCATCACCGAGACCGGCGAACAGTTCCGCGATTTGGCGGCGCTCACACCGGCCTATCGGACGCGCTTGCGGGAGTGGTCGCTCGATTCCGAAGCGCCGATTGCGACCCTGATTACCGTGCGCAACTCCGCCGAACTCGCCGAACTCGCCGCGGCGCACGCGGATACGGATCTCCTGGTCCCCGCCACCTATCGAAACGCGCTGCAAGCGGCACCGCAGGAGTATGTGGGAGCATCGCTGAATTATTTCCTACTGCTCTCGCGCGTCGCAGTGCCTCGCCTCACGCGCCCGGCCTGGACCTGCAAGATGTAGTCGGCCGGGGGGGGGGTGTCCGGAGCCTCCGGCCCGCGAGGCTGGACGCAAGCGCAGGGTTGGCAGGCGGAAACGCCCAATGCCACGTCACTAAGCCACGCTACAAGCGTCCCGGACTTTCGATCGTCGCTGGCATTTGATTCTTCATGGGAAGAGCGGGACCAGGGGGTCCCGCGCGGACGAGGGCGTCCGCCCCACCAGGTCCGGCAAAGTTTAGCGCCGAGGTTGATGGAAGCGGTGTTGGCAGGCGGGGGCGTCTATTGGCCGACTGGAGGCGCGGGCACGCCGAGGCCATAGAGGCGCAGGAGCGAATCCAGATTGTGGTTGAGAGCGAACTCGCGCTCGGCCATGCGGCGTCCGGCTTCACCCATGCGGGCGCGCAGCGGAGGGTCCTCGAGTAATTGGATCAGGCGCCCGGCCAGTGCCTCCGGCGCGCGTTTCGGCACCAGGAAACCGGTCTCGCCTTCGCGGACCAGTTCGGGGATGCCGCCGGCGCGGGTCGCTACCACGGGCCGCGCGGCAACCATGGCTTCGGCGATGGTCCAGCCGAAGGCCTCTTCCCAGCGAGAGACCTGGCACACCACGTCGGCCGCGGTGTAGAGCCCCTCGGCGATGGGATGGTGCACCAGGCCGGTCCAGGTGAAGTTGCTTTCCAGGCCCAGTTTGCGGGCCAGCGCCATGAACTCCTCGCGGTTGCGGCCTTCGCCGCCGAGGAGGAAGTGGGCGCGCGGAATGCGGTCCACCACCAGGCGCGCCGCCTCCACCAGATCCGTGATTCCCTTTTCGGGAATCATGTTGCTGACCTGCGCCACGGTGGGCGCATCCGCCGGTATACCGTGGCGGCGGCGGAACTCCGCTCCGTCACCATGCACCGCGGCGAGATCCACGCTGTTATAGATGCGGCAGACCCGCGCGGCATCGATCAGGCCGCGCTGCAGCATACAGCGAACGTTGTAATCGCTGATGCAGATCACGCCATCCAGGTGCAGGTTGAGAGCGCGCGCGGCCCATCGCTTCCACAACGGACGAAGCGTGGCCACATAGCCTTCGGGGTGCGAACCCTGGTCCGTGAAGAAGACCTGGCGCACGCCGCGCAGCCACGCCACCCAGGGGTAAGGGCTGAGGAAGCCGGTGAAGTAGAGGTGCAGAATATCGGCGGGGTAGCGTTGCAGGATCGCGGCGAGCCCGGCGGCGGGCTTGGCGGCGAAGCGCCAGGCATCGGGAAGAACGTCGAAGCGGACGTTGGGGAGTTCGAGGAAACGGCGCACATCGCCTTCGGGCAGCGTCTGGTAGACCAGCACGCTTTCCCAGCCTTGGGCGGCGAGCCGTTCAGAGAGCGCGCGGGCGAAGACTTCGCTGCCGCCGATGCGCATGGGGTTGACCCCGAAGACGGAGACCATCCGCCCGGCGGGTTTCATTTCCGGCGCAGGGCTCCCACCAGGTCGATCAGCGGTTTGCCGCAAGCTTCCAGTCTGGCTTGCACGGCGGCGGAGGGCTTCTGCGCCACCAGCACCTGATCGGCCCAGGCGAGCATTCCTTCCAGTTGGCCCTCCATCAGGTTGCCGATGTGGGGGATGGCGTTCATGATGTAGCGCTGGTTGCTGCCATAGATCTCACCGAGTTGGATGTGCGGATCGTAGACGCGCACCTTGCGCCCTTTGCCGGTGAGGGTTTCCAGCAACTGCACGACGGGGCTTTCGCGCAGATCGTCGGTATTCTCTTTGAAGGCCAGGCCGAAGACGCCGGTGTTTTCGCCGGGCAGGGCGAGCGCGAGTTGGATGGCGCGGTCGAGTTGCGCCTGATTGGAGGCGAGAACGGATTCGAGCATGGGCAACTTCAAGTCCAGGCGGGCGGCGCGGTAGACGAGCGCGC
>CAIRBY010000339.1 GCA_903876865.1 uncultured Acidobacteriia bacterium | reverse complement strand
GTTTCACGACGGTGAACTGGTTGGTGAAGTAAGCGGAAACGTCTTCGCCTCGCGAGGCCATCTCCGCAATCTCATCGGCGGTACGCGCTTTCCTAGACGTTTTCGGCATAGCTTTGTTCCTCCTGTTTGGTCGCTTTCCAGGCGGTGACCAGGTGGAAGTACTCTCCCTTCGTATCATGCGTATCATGGCGAATTTCAAAGACTACGGAGCACAGCCGGCCACGACACCAGCCAATCGCACGATATTGCCGGGGATCGTCGCTCTTTTGATCGACAATGTACGCCTGGTCAAAAATCTCCTGCGCCTCAACCAGACTGACGCCGTGCTTTCGCTTGACGTCCCGGCTCTTCTCCCGATCGAACTCGAACCGCATGGGTCTGTATAACTGTTATACCATCGCCCGGTACGCTAAATCCGGTGAAACGCCTTCAATATCTCCCGGGTGGAGTAGTGCATGGCGATGGGGCGGCCGTGGGGGCAACTCATGGGGCAATCGGTAGCGGCGAGGGCCTTCAGCAGCCATTCCATTTTGGCGAAATCCAGGCGCATGTTGATTTTGATGGCGGCGCGGCAGGCGATGGAGGCGCAGATGTTGCGGCGCAGATCGTCGAGCGAGGCGGTGCGCTGTTCGTTTTCGGCGATCTCCAAAATCTCAAACAGGATGCGCTCCAGATCCTGCGGGCCGACGGCGGCGGGGGCGGCTTTGACGGCGATGGTGCGGTTGCCGAAGGGCTCGGTTTCGAAGCCGGAAAGGTGAAGCTCGTCGGCGATGCGGGCGTAGTCGATCTGCTGCTCGGGGGTGAGTTGCAGGATCATCGGCATGAGCAGGCGCTGCGTCTCCACGCGTCCGGCGGCGCGCTGTTTGAGCACCTGTTCGAAGAGGATGCGCTCGTGGGCGACGTGCTGATCGATAATCCACAATCCATCGCGTCCGGCGGCGATGATAAAGCTCTCGTGGATCTGGCCGAGCGGGCGCAGGTCGCTGAGGACGGAGAGCGACATTTCGGGCGCGGGGATCGCGTCCGGCGGGAATTCGCCGTGCATATCGAGGCGGCGGGAGAGTTTGCCGGAGGGCGGCGGACCGGGCGCGACTTCGATGGGCGGAGCGCTGAAATCGAGGCGCGGGGTGGGGGCGGCGGAAGCGCGGAGGGTGAATTCGGGCATCGCCGTGGGCTCCCACTCGGAACGCGCGGGGGGCGGATCGGGACGAGTGGGGTCGATACGGCTGGGGTCGATACCGCTGGCATCGATCAGGTTCGGGGCCACGGGCTGCTCGTTTTCGAGCATCTGGCTGAATTCGGAGTAGGGTAGTCCGGCGGCGGGTTGAGGCGGCGGAGTGGGCAGGGGCGCGGGGGAGAAGGAGGGCGCGGGGCGGGCCTCCATGAGGCGTTCGCGGATGGAATCGCGGACGAAATCGTGGACGAAGGTGCCGTGGCGGAAGCGCACTTCGGTCTTGGATGGATGCACGTTGACATCGACCTCTTCGGCATCGCATTCGAGGAAGAGCAGCGCGAAGGGGTAAGACGAAGGCGGCATCAGGTTGTAATACGCCGAGGAAAGCGCGTGCAGCACCAGACGGTCGCGAATCAGGCGGCCGTTGACGAAGATGTAGATCGAATTGCGATTTCCCTTCTGCACCTGCGGGCGGGAGAAGAAGCCGCCGAGGCGGAAGCGGCGGGAGGGCGGATCCTCGGGCTCGGTGCTGCGATACTCGGCGATGGCCTGGGAAGGCGGCACGCTGACGGGCGGGAGGAAGAGATCGCGCTCGCGGACGCCGATTTCGACCAGCTCGTCGAGCACCTGGCTGCCGAAGACCTGGTAGACGCGCTCCTTCATGGTGGCGACAGGGGTGACGGCGAGTAGCTCGTTGGGTCCGCTGGTGAGGGTAAAGCTCTTATCGGGATGGGCGAGACTGTAGTGGGTGACGAGGCTCGCGATATGGGCGAGTTCGGTCTGCTCGGTGCGCAGGAACTTGCGGCGCGCGGGGACGTTATAAAAGAGATCGCGGACGGTGATGACGGTGCCGCCGCCGAGAGCGGCCTCCTCGCAGCGCAGCATCTTGCCGCCGGCGATCTCAACGCGGGTGCCGGTGGCCTCTTCAAGCGAGCGGGTCTCGAGCAGGAGGCGGGAGACGCTGGCGATCGAGGGCAGCGCTTCGCCTCGGAAACCGAGGGTGGCGATGGAGAGCAGGTCCTTGACGCCGCGCAGTTTGCTGGTGGCGTGGCGTTCGAAGGCGAGGAGCGCGTCATCGCGGAGCATGCCGCTGCCATCATCGACGATGCGGATCAGGCGCCGTCCGCCCGCTTCGACTTCGACGCGGACATCGGTCGCGCCGGCATCGAGAGAGTTTTCCAGGAGTTCCTTGACCACGGAAGCGGGGCGTTCGACCACCTCGCCGGCGGCGATCTGATTGGCGACCTGATCGGGAAGAACGCGGATGCGGCCCATGGGGGAAGACCTTCAATATACCCCGAGGCGAGGGCGGAGTAGAGCGGCGGCGCGGCGATTGAAGCACGGAAGCGGACTTCGCCAGGAAACCAAATCTGGCTCCTTATATCCGAAGGATCGGGACCGCCGCGGCGGGCGGACCAGGAAAAATAAAGGAATAGCGGCTGGCTCTTAAATTGCATAGCTTATCCGGTCGTCTTGCGAGACACTGCACCGGCACACAGCCGTCGAGGTGTGTGCATAGAGGAAACTCAAGGGAGATCTGTTCCATGCGATTGAAGATACTGGTGGCTCTATGGCTGCTGGCCGGCTGTGCTTTTGCCGATCCGCAGATTTACGTTCTGCCTGCCCTGGCTCCGAACGGTTGGGGTAGCGCGAGCTTTTCCGGCTGGCAGGACAATGCGATTTATGCTTTGGAGAACGGACTCAGCGCGTATGGGGATCCCACCCTGCCGACGTACTATCAGCAGGCGGGCAGCAGCATTCCGCAGAGCGAGAACCAAGTCACGAGTTTCAACTCGTGGATGGGGCAGACCGATCCGGGGACGGTGTTCGGTTCGGCATTCGCCAGCGAACTGGGCAACCGGCTGCATTTCGGGCTGGTGATTCTGGGCAACGGCACGCAGTTCAGCATTTCGCAATTGTCCTTTGTGGGGACGAGCAGCGACCCCGCTAACTATTTGGGCTTTGGGTGGAACACGGGCGACTACGACTACAGCCCCGGATACGTCGGGGTTGTGCATCACACGGGCGGCGCAGACACGTACGTAACCAGTGGTCCGAATACGCAATTGGTGGATGAACTCTACAGCCGCGGCAGCGGGAATGCAGCCTGGCCGTGCGGACCGGGCGACCCCAGCCCGTGCGGAACGCCCGCCGAGCAGCAGGCGGCGATTGATGCCGCAGCGGCGTACAACGGAACTCCGTACACGTTCAGCGGGACTTATACGCTCGCCGGGCCGGATAACACTGCCTGGAAAGGCACCGCCGAGGTCACGCTTGTGCCCACGCCCGAGCCGATGAGCATCGTATTCCTGGGAACAGTTCTGTGCGGCGTGTTCACGGGCGTTCGGCGGAAGTACCGCAGGGCCTGACAGCGTGATTCCCCGGGGAGCGGTAGCGGCGGCATGGCTGGCGCTCCCACAAATTGCCGGCGGCGCGTTTCAGCATCGTGAAGTGTGCGTGTTCCCGTTGCCGTGGCTGCGGAGAGCGACGACCTCCCCGCCGGCGGTCCTGTCGATTCCTGTAACTGTCTCTACGACGCCAGAGGCCTGGGTGGAGAGTGGCCCAAGCAGGCATCGTGCAGAGAAGCCGCTCAGACCCGCAGGGAGAAGACCTGACCGCGCCGGGTGGGATCCACCTCGCCATAGACTTGAGGCACGCCGGCATCGCGGGACGCCTGCTGGGTTTCGGACTGAGTCTGCACTTTGCGATCAACGGCGGCGAGGTGCTGCTGATCGAGAGAAGGCGGCGGTTTGGCAACAGAGCCTGACGGCTCCTGATAAGGAACGCGGCGCTCGGGTGCGACCGGCGGCGCGGAATTGGCACCGTTAGCTGAAGCAGCACTTACACTGGTCATCGCCCCCACTTATCGGCAGGGAACCGGGAAGCTTGAATCGGAGGAAAAGAGCGTAAACCGGTGCCTTCTTTTCATCTGTGATACTCTGAAATTTCCACGTGTGGCAACGCGCGTCAGCGAAGCGATCGTACTGCGTACTTACCCGTTGAAAGAAGCGGACCTCGTCGTCAGTTTTCTTACCAGGGATCAGGGAAAGTTGCGTGGAGTGGCCAAGCGGGCGCGGAAGCCGAAAAGTGTCTTCGGCAGCGGGTTGGAGCGCTTATCGCACGTGCGGATGGCTTACTTCCAGCGGGAAAGCCACGAACTGGTGAATTTGGATTCCTGCGAGTTGATCCGCTCCCAGTTCAAGCTGGCCTCCGATTATCAGGCGAGCATCGCGCTGGATTTCTTCGCGGAAGCGAGCGACGTATTGTTGCCCTCCGGGGAGGCGAACGAGCGGTTTTTCCGGCTCCTCGTGGCGGTTCTGGAATCGCTCCAGCCGGCTGGCGCGGGGAACGGAGATGTAGGAAGTGTCTGGCGCGCCGTCACGTATTTTTCGCTGTGGGCGGTGCGGCTTTCGGGCTGGTTGCCGGAATTGCACGTTTGTCTGAATTGCGGCAGCGTGTTGGACGACCCGGAAACGCCCACGCGGGCGTTTTTCAGCCGCGGGCAATTCGGGCTGACGTGCGGGGATTGCCGGCGCAGTCTGGGCGGCGGGAACAGTTGGGAATTGAGCCGGGAATCGCGAGAAATCGCCGGGCAGATTCTGCGCCAACCGGTGGCGCAACTGGGACAGACCGAGTGGTCCCAGGCGACGGCGGCGGATTTACGGAGATTCCTGGTGCAGCAGATGGAATCACATGCGGAAAGGCGCTTGATCACGGTGCCGGTGCTGGAGAGTTCGAGCGAGTCAAGCGACTGATTAAATGGAATC
>CAIRBY010000338.1 GCA_903876865.1 uncultured Acidobacteriia bacterium | reverse complement strand
GGCATGCCGACTCCGCCGACGTTCACCAAAGTCAATCCGGCCGATCAGCAGATTCTCGACATCGCGCTGACCTCTCCCCCGCTGCCGCTCTGGACCCTCGACGAAGACGCCGAAACCCGCATCGCTCAGCGCGTTTCGATGATCAGCGGAGTGGCGCAGGTACAGGTACAGGGCGCGCAGAAGTACGCCGTGCACGTGCAGATGGACCCGCACGCGCTGGCATCCCGCCAGATCGGCATCAACGAAATCGAAACGGCGCTCAAGAACTGGAACGTCAACCTGCCCACCGGCTCGATCATCGGACCGCAGCGATCGTTCACCTTGCAGGCTTCCGGACAGTTGCTCACCGCGGACCAGTACAAGCCGGTGGTGGTTGCGTATCGGAACGGCTCGCCGGTGCGCCTGGACGAGCTGGGCACGATCATCGACAGCGTGGAAGACGATAAGACGGCCTCCTGGTTCTATAAGGACAAGTTCAATAGCCGCGCCATCATTCTCGCAATTCAGCGACAGCCCGGCACCAATACCATCGAAGTCACCGACGGTGTGAAGAACCTGCTCCCCACCTTCCGCACCGAACTGCCGCCCTCCGTCCACATGGACATCCTGTACGACCGCTCCGACACGATTCGCGAGAGCTACAAGGACGTGCAGTTCACCATGCTGTTGACGCTGGGACTGGTGGTGATGGTCATCTTCCTGTTCCTGCGAAACGTGTCGGCCACCATCATCCCGAGCCTGGCGCTGCCGTTCTCCATCGTGGGTACGTTCGCAGTCATGTATCTGCTGGATTACAGCCTGGACAACCTCTCGATGATGGCTCTGATCCTCTCCATCGGCTTCGTGGTGGATGACGCCATCGTGATGCTGGAGAACATCGTCCGCCATATCGAGCACGGCGAAGAACCGCTCCAGGCTTCGTTGCGGGGCTCGGCGGAAATCGGTTTCACCATCGTCAGCATGACGCTCTCTCTCGCCGCCGTATTCATTCCGGTGCTGTTCCTGGGCGGCGTGCTGGGCCGGCTGTTCAAGGAGTTTTCGGTAACCATCACGGTCGCGATTCTGATCTCGGGCGTGGTTTCGGTCACGCTCACGCCGATGCTGTGCAGCCGCTTCCTGAAAGCCGCGCACGATGAGAAGCGCGGCTGGTTTTACCGCATCACCGAGAAGTTCTTCGACGGCATGCTGCACGCTTACGACGTCACCCTGAAGATCGCGCTCAATCACAAAGTGGCGATGATGTTCAGCTTCGTACTGGTGCTGGGCGCGACGATGTACATGTTCGTCAAGATCCCCAAGGGCTTCATCCCGGATCAGGATACGGATCAGTTGACGGTCATCACCGAAGCCAGCGAAGGCACGTCTTATTACCGCATGGTCGGGTATGAGAAGCAGATCGCCGACGCGGTGGCGCAGGATCCGAACGTGGAATCGCTCTCCGCATCAGTGGGCGGCGCGGTGGCCTCCAACATGGGCGGGCCCAACTACGGCCAGTTGGTGGTGCACCTCAAGCCGCGCTCGCAGCGCGCACTCGGCGTCAACGAAATCATCCGCGAACTGCGCCCCAAACTGGGAGCGTTTGCGGGCATGAAGATCTATCTGCAGAACCCGCCCACCATCCGCATCGGCGGCCAGGTCACCAAGAGCCTGTACCAGTTCTCGATGCAGACCCCGGACAAGGCGGAACTCTACGACCAGACCAACAAGCTCACCGCGGCGGTGGAGAAGCTCCCGGGCGTGGAAGATGTGACCAATGACGTGGCCGTGCATACGCCGCAGGTCAACGTCACGATCGACCGCGATAAAGCGGGAGCGATGGGTGTGAACGCCAACCTGATTGAAAACGCGCTCTACGACGCATACGGGCCGCGCTGGGTATCTACGATTTACGGGTCCGTCAACGAGTACAAGGTGCTGCTCGAACTGGAGCCGCGCTACCAGGCCGATCCGCGCGCCCTTTCCCTGCTCTACTTCAAGAACTCCGCGGGGAAACTGATTCCGCTCGACACGCTGGCGAATTTCGTAACGGAGACCGGACCGCAGACCATCAATCACTACGGTCAGTTGCCCGCCGCCACCATCTCTTTCAACCTCAAACCCGGCGCCGCGCTGGGCGAAGTGGTGGAGCAGGTGCAGGCACTCGCGGACAAGCAACTGCCCGAATCGATCAGCACACAGTTCCAGGGCGCCGCCAAGAGCTTCCAGAGTTCGCTGGGCAACCTGTGGGTGCTGCTGATCATCGCCATCATGGTGGTGTACATCGTGCTGGGCATCCTGTACGAGAGCTACATTCACCCGATCACGATTCTCTCCGGCTTGCCTTCGGCGGGCTTCGGCGCGCTGTTGACGCTGGTGATCTTCCACATCGACCTGAGTATTTATGCGTTCGTGGGACTGATCATGCTGATCGGCATCGTGAAGAAGAACGCGATCATGCAGATCGATTTCGCGCTCGAAGCCGAGCGCACGCACCATCTGAGCCCGGAGCGGGCGATCTATGAAGGCTGCCTGATCCGCTTCCGCCCGATCATGATGACCACGATGGCGGCGCTGTTGGGCGCGGTGCCGATCGCGCTCGGTTACGGCGCCGGCGGCGAAGCCCGTCAGCCGCTCGGACTGGTGGTAGTGGGCGGACTGCTCTTCTCGCAGTTGGTCACACTCTACCTGACGCCGGTGTTCTACATCTACATGTCGGCGCTGCAGGCAACGGTACAATCCTGGAAACGCGGCAGCAAGCCCAAGTTGCACACCGAAGCGCCGGCCGTGGGGTAGCGGATAGCCACCACCAGTTTAAGCATCCGGTCAAACGCGGTCGCGTGACCGTTGCAGGAGAGCCGGGTGATGATCTGCACCCTAAAACACTGGCGAGTATCTTTCAACAAGCCCAGGTGGAGAGGCGCTGAAATGCAATACGCCGTAGTGATCGAACACGCCGAAGAGACAAATTACAGTGCTTACGTGCCCGATTTGCCCGGCTGCATTTCGACGGGCGACTCGGTTGAAGAAGTTCGGCAGAACATTCAGGAAGCGATCCTGTTTCACCTGCGGGGAATGCAGGAAGACGGCGAAACGATCCCGGCACCAACCACGCAGGTGGCCTACGCCGACGTCGCATGAAGCCCGCTTCGCCCGGCATTAACCCCGCAGATTCATGCCGCCGTTAGTCCGTGATCTCGATCTTCGGACCTTCGTCCTTGGAGATTTCCGTAATCCGCAGCACCGCCTGCCGCGCCAGTTCCAGGAAGGGTTCGCCCTTCACCTTGTTTTGCACGATCGGTTCGCCGCTATCGCCGCCAATCCGAATGTCGGGATCGAGCGGCAGTTCGCCGAGGAAGTGGACCTGCATTTCGTGAGCCGTCTTGCGTCCGCCACCGTGGCTGAAGACGTCAATCCGCTCATTGCAGTGCGGGCATTGCAGGTAGCTCATGTTCTCCACGATGCCGAGGATCGGCACCTTGACCTGGTGGAACATCATGATGGCCTTGCGCGCATCTTCGAGCGAAACATCGGAGGGCGTAGTCACCACCACCGCCGCGGTCACGGGCGCGGTCTGAATCAGGGAGAGCTGCACGTCGCCGGTACCGGGAGGCAGATCGATGACCAGGTAATCGAGTTCGCCCCAATCCACGCCGCGGAGGAACTGTTGAATCACGGAGTGGAGCATCGGCCCGCGCCATACCAGCGGCTTGTCGCCGGGGCTGAGGAAGCCCATCGACATCAATTTGACACCATACTGCTGAAGCGGCTGAATGCGTTCGCCGAGCGCCATGGGGGTCTGATTGATCCCCATCATGAGCGGCACGTTGGGGCCGTAAACATCGGCATCCATCAGGCCGACTTTGTAGCCGAGAGCCGCAAGACCCACGGCAAGATTGACGGAAACGGTGGTCTTTCCCACCCCGCCTTTGCCGCTACCGACGGCGATCAGGTTCTTCACACCCGGAATGGGGAGTTTGGGCGGTTGGCCCGGCTGATTGGGGGACATGAGTCTCTATGGTAACAGCAAGCCCGAAAGGGTGTACAATCTTGGTTTCAAGGGGAGGACGCCCGGAACTGGATGCCGTTGCATCCGGTGAGGAAGAGTTTGCTTCCGCGAAGGAACTCGCGAGCCTTTACTTTCAACCCCTTGGGATGGTAGGCTAAGTTACTCATAATGCGTACAGTTGACTTGATCCAGCGCAAACGCGGCGGCGAAGAGCTTGCTCCCGAAGAGATAGAGTTCCTGGTAAACGGGTATACCAACGGCGAAATTCCCGACTATCAGATCTCGGCGTTCCTCATGGCGGTTTACTTCTCCGGCATGAGCGACCGCGAGGTCAGCCGGCTGACGGAGTGCATGTTGAACTCCGGCGAGACCGTCGATCTGTCCGGCATTCCGGGCGTGAAAGTGGATAAGCACTCGACCGGCGGCGTGGGCGATAAGACGAGCTTCATTGTGGCTCCTCTGGCCGCGGCCGCGGGTGTGATTGTTCCGATGATGTCGGGACGCGCGCTTGGCCACACCGGCGGCACGCTGGACAAACTGGAATCGATTCCCGGCTTCCGCACGGACCTGACCATCGACGAATTCAAGAGCGTGCTCTCCGAACACGGCCTCGCCTTCATCGGACAGACCGACCAGCTGGCTCCGGCGGACCGCAAGATGTACGCCCTGCGGGATGTCACGGGCACGGTGGAATCGATCCCGCTGATCTCTTCCTCGATCATGTCGAAGAAACTGGCCGAAGGCATCGACGCTTTGGTGCTGGATGTGAAGGTCGGCTCCGGCGCGTTCATGAAGAAGCAGGTGGACGCACGGCGCCTGGCGCAGATGATGGTCGGCATTGGCCGCCGCATGGACAAGAAGGTGCAGGCTCTGATCACGGACATGAGCCAGCCGCTCGGCTACGCCATCGGCAACGCACTGGAAATCATGGAAGCCTCGCAGACGCTGCAGAATGCGGGCCCGTCCGATCTGACCAAGCTCTCGCTCGAGTTGGCGGCGCGCATGATCTTCCTCGGAAAGAAAGCCGGCTCGCTCGAAGAGGCCCGCATGATCGCCGAGAAGCATCTGGTGGATGGCTCGGCCTACAAGAAGTTCAAGGCCGTGGTTGCGGCGCAGGGCGGCAATCCGCAGGCGCTCGACAAGTTCGAACTACTGCCCAACGCCACCGGGATGCGCGAAATCACTTCGCCTCGCGCCGGTTACGTGGCGCAGATCAACGCGGAGGATATCGGCGTGGCCAGCAACATGATCGGCGCCGGACGCGACAAGAAGGACGACGCGATCGATCCCGCGGTGGGCATCATCCTCGAAGTCAAAGTGGGTGAGAAGGTGGATGCGGGCAG
>CAIRBY010000337.1 GCA_903876865.1 uncultured Acidobacteriia bacterium | reverse complement strand
GCGCCTGCCTTGCCGAGGGTGTTCTTCGCGAGTCCAGGGAGAGATTTCGCTTCGAGGAATTTGGTGAGTTCCCACCCGGCATAGAATGCGCGCATCTCCGCGCTGCGATAGGCAGGGAGCGGGGCGGGCTTCTCCCAGAGGAAGATTCCGGCGGTGGCGTACTGGGCGCGGTTTTCCTGATAGGGCAGGCGGAACGGGTTGCCGGTCACGCGGGCGCAATAGGCGCACATGGCGGCGGCGGTGAGGGCGAGGAGCAGGCACGCGGGGAGCAGGGCGCGGAGGGGGAGCGCGCGCCGCTTGAGGAGGTATGCGGTGGAGGCGAGGGTGAGGAGGAGTCCCTCGTAGGGGCGGCTATTGGCGAGGATGGCGATGCCGAGGGCGAAGAGCAGGGCGTGGCAGAGGGGGGAGGGCGAAGGCTTCGCCGCAAAGCGTTCCAGCCTGCTCACTTCGCACGCCTGAGCAGTTGGCAGGCGGAACCGCCTGCCCCACCGGGCGTCTTCGGACAGGAGGCGGGGGAGTGCACCGAGTACGAGGAGGCCGCCGATGGCGGCGGTGGCGCCGCCCCAATAGCTGTTGACCCAGTAGCCGAAGAGGCCGAGGCGGGCCACGGCGAGGAGTCCGCCGAAGAGCGCCCATGCGGGCGGAAGCCAGCCTTGCAGCATCCAGCAGACGAGCGCGCACATCAGGGCGACACTCAAATAGACGCCGGCCCAGGGATGGCCCACGAGCAGCTTTCCGGCCGCGAGAACGAGGCCTTGCGCCACCGGGTACATGCCGGTGTAGGTCGGCCGTTGCAAGGTGTGCATACTCTCGAAATGCGTCCACATGGGGTGGGTGGGAGTGGTGAGGCGGCCGGAGGCGAAGGTGTCGGCGATGAGCAGGTTGCTGAACTCGTCGGTGATAACGGGGGCGCGGATGGGGAGGACGGGGAGGAGCAGGGCGCGCGCCGCGAGGGCGACGCAAGCGGTGAAGAGGACGGCGAGTTTGCGGCGGCGGGCGAGCGCGGTGAACCAGCGTTCGATGGGCTCGAACCACTTTGCGAACCAGGCCGGGTGCTCATACGCAAGGCGGCAGAAGAAGAGCAGGGCGGCGAACTCGATCGCGTACGGAAGATACCAGATCGCGAGCGCCAGCCCCATGATTCAGAACCGTGTGACTTCGGTGAAGTTGAAGCTGCGCACCTTCATGGCGGGAACCACCATATCGAAGGTCTCTTCCCCGGAGGCGCGCACGGTGGGCGAAAGCGCTTCCACATGGGAGAGCATCTCCATGAGTCCCACGTTGAAGCGGAAATTGCGCACGCCGGCGGTGACGCGGCCGTTCTCGACCAGGAATGTGCCGTCGCGGGTCATGCCGGTGAAGATCTTCTCATAGGGATCCACCTCGCGAATGTACCAGAGGCGCGTGACCAGAATGCCGCGCGCGGTGGAGGCGATCATCTCTTCCACGCTGGTTTCGCCGCCCGCGATGACGATGTTCATGGGCCCTTCGCCCATTTCATTGGGAAGCGGGAAGCCGTGTCCGGTGGGCTCAGCGCAGGAGAGTGCGGCAGCCTGGCGGCTGGAGGCGACCTCGCGCACCACGCCGCGCTCGATGAGGGTCAGGGGGCGGCGGGGAACGCCTTCGCCATCGAAGGGAGCGCCCGCTTGCAGGGGATGGTAGGCGTCGTCGCAGGCGGTGATGTTCTCGCCGAAGAGCTTTTGGCCGGCGCGGTCGCTGAGGAAACTGCGGCCATCGCGGAGGGCGGTGGCGCTGAAATCCATGAACATCTGGCCGGCGAGATCGAGTACGGCGGCGGGTTCGAGGATCACGGTGTAGCGTCCGGCGGGCAGTTCGCGGGGGTTGGCGGAATGGGCGGCCTTCTGCGCGGCGGAACGGGCGAGCGCGACCGGGTCAAGCGCGTTCCGATCGCAGGCACTGGCCTTGGCCCAGCCGGAGCTATCGCCGGCCATGGCGGTGATGGAGAAGCGCGCCATGGTCTCCGAGTAGGTGGCGGCGACTCCGCGCGAATTGAAGAGGGAGAAGTGGTTCTCGCCGGTGGAATAGATGCCGGCGGCGGTCTGGCCTTGGGATGAAACGGCGGCGATGGCCTCTGCAACGGCGCGGGCGCGGTGCTCTGGGGTGGCGCCGGCCGTGGAGGCGAAGTGGCGGGATACGGCGGGGATCACGGCGGGTTCGGCGAGCGGTGGCAGGTCCGGGTCGGGTTCGGTGAGGCGGGTGATGGCGATGGCCTCGGCGACCACGGCGCGAATGCCCTCTGGATCCAGGCGATTGGTGGTGGCGCGCGCGGTGCGGCCTTCGATCACGGGGCGGACGGAGAGCTGCGTGCTGCGCTCGGCTACGTTCTGGTGGATGGCGTTGTTGGCGAAGCGGGTGAGCGCCTGCGTTTCTTCACTGACGATGGCTTCGATCCCGGTGACGCCGAGCGCGCGGGCCGCGGCGAGCACCTGCTCGAAGAGTTCACTGTGCCCGCGGTCATTCGGCATAAGCGCTGCCTACCTTGATCTTGCGGAATCGCGACGGGCTGGCGCCGTGGCCGGTGCCCATGATCTGTTCTGGCTGGCCTTTGCCGCAGTTGGGGACGCCCCAGAGGGTCCAGTGTTCGCGTCCGGAGATGGCGGCGCAGGCATTCCAGAATTCGGTGGAGATGCCGCTGTAGCTGGGGTTCTTGAACATGCGTCCGCGCTTGCCGTTGCGAATCTCCCAGGCGATTTCGCAGCCGAATTGAAAGTTGTAGCGCTTGTCGTCGATGGACCAGCTGCGGTTGGTCTCCATGTAGATGCCGCGGTGCACATCGAAGACCTCTTCGAGGGATTGCGTGCCGGGCTGGAGGCTCACGTTGGTCATGCGGATGAGGGGGAGGCGGGCCCAGCCATCGGCGCGCATGCAGCCGTTGGAGCGCGTGGCGCCCACCGCGGCGGCGGTTTCGCGCGAAGTCATGTAGCCGACGAACTGCCCCTCGCGGATGATCGGGTTGCCCTGGGCGGGGACGCCTTCATCATCGAAGGCGAAGGTGCCGAGACCGGGGCCGTGTTCGAGGCGCGCGTCGCAGACCACGTTGACGAGCTCGGAGCCGTAGCGGAGGTGGTTGAGCTGATCGAGGGTGAGGAAGCTCATGCCCGCGTAGTTGGCCTCGCTGCCGAGCACGCGATCGAGTTCGATGGGGTGGCCGATGGATTCGTGGATCTGGAGTGCAAGCTGCGAGCTATCGAGGATGAGGTCGCTCTCGCCCTCGGGGCACTGCTCGGCGGAGTGGAGCGCGACGGCCTCTTCGGCGATGCGCGGGGCGGCGGCGAGCAGGTCGAGTTCGTCGATGAGTTCGTAGCCTTTGAGCTGATACTGGCCGCCGAAGGAGTTGGGGAAGGAGCGCTTCTGCAACTCGCCACCTTTGTAGCAAGTGGCGGAGAAGCCGGCGCCAGAGAGGCAGCGGGTCTGGTCAATGACGCTACCGAGGGTGGAGGCGAAGACCTGGCGCTGCTTATCGAAGTGCAGCGAGGCTTCGGCGAGGTTGATGCCGGGCTTGTGGCGCAGTTCCGCGTCGAGCGCGAGAAGCACGGCGAGGTTGCGGTCCACGGGGATGGTGAACGGGTCCACCTGCATGGGCGCGTGCCAGACGGCTTCGTACTTTTCTTCGGGCGCGAGCCGGACGTCGTTTAAGCGGGCAAAGGCGCCGGCGCGGGCGATTTCGAGGGCAAGCGAGGCGGCGGCTTCGAGTCCGGCGGGCGAGAGATCGTCTGTCGCGGCGAAGCCCCAGGAGCCGTTGGCGAGCACGCGGATGCCGACGCCTTGCGATTCGGTGCTGGAGAGATTGGCGGGCTTGCCGTTCTTGGTGGAGACCTCGCGCTCGCGCGAATCGATGGCGCGGACATCGGCGTAGGTGACGCCGCGCCGCGCCACCAGGTCCAGCGCGCGTAGAGCGAGGCTCTTCATAGTGGACTCAGCGGGGGGTGATGAGGCCGCCGAGTTTATCCTGCTCGCTATCCGCGCTGCGCGGGAAGCGGGTGGAATAGGCTTCGGGGTACTTCAGGCCGGAGCCGGTGTTGTAGATGACGATGCGGTCCGTGCTCTTGAGGAAGCGCGAGCGGATGAGGCGCGCGCAGGCATCGATGCAGGCGGCGCCTTCGGGCGCGGCGAAGATGCCTTCGTCGGAAGCGAGCTGCACGCCGGCTTCGAGCATGTCTTCATCGCTGACGGCGATGGCGGTGCCGCCGCTCTCGCGTACGGCGTTGAGCACCAGGAAATCGCCGAGGGGTTTGGGGACGCGGAGTCCGCTGGCGAGCGTGTGGGCGCCATCGAAGAAGCGGCTGCGCGGTTCATTTTCGATGAAGGCGCGGACCACGGGCTGGCAGCCATCGGCCTGCACGGCGATCATCTTGGGACGGCGGCTGCCGATCCAGCCGAGTTTCTCCATTTCGTCGAAGGCCTTCCACATGCCGATCATGCCGACGCCGCCGCCGGTGGGGTAAAAGATGGCGTCGGGCAGTTCCCAGTTCATCTGCTCGGCGACTTCATAGCCCATAGTCTTCTTGCCTTCGATGCGGTAGGGCTCTTTGAGCGTGCTGACATCGAACCAGCCTTCTTTGGGGCCCTGCTCGGCGACGATGCGGCCGCAGTCGCTGATCAGGCCATCGATCAGCGTGACGTGCGCGCCATAGGCTTTGCATTCGAGGTAATTGGATTGGGGCACGTCGCGCGGCATGAAGATGTGGGCTTCGATGTTGGCGGCGGCGGCATAGGCGGCCATGGCGCTCGCGGCATTGCCGGCGGAGGGAATGGCGACCTTTTTGATGCCGAGTTCCACGCACATGGAAACGGCGCAGGAGAGTCCGCGAGCTTTGAAAGAAGCGGTGGGGTTGAGGCCTTCGTCTTTTACCCAGAGGTTTTCGGCGCCGATGCGCGCGCCCATGCGCTTGGTGCGGACGAGAGGCGTCCAGCCTTCGCCGAGCGTGACCACGGAGCGCTCGGCGGCAGGGAGCACGGGGGCGTAGCGCCACATGCTGGCAGGGCCATTCGGCACATCGCGCCGCAACCAGCGGTGGCGGATGATTTCCAAGTCGTAGCGGACGAGGAGCGGACCTCCGCAGGTGCAGAGGTTGGCCGGC
>CAIRBY010000336.1 GCA_903876865.1 uncultured Acidobacteriia bacterium | reverse complement strand
CCGTCGCATCCCTCAGCCGCGCGGAGCAGCAGCAACTCACCGCGCTCGGCGTCCCCATCGTCCTTCTCAACCAGACCGCACCACGTACCGCCTTCTCCACCGTTTGCGCCGATAATCTCGCCGGCGCAACTCTCGCGGCCAAGTACCTGCTCCGCCTCGGCCACCGCCACATTGCACACGTCACGGGGGCGCCACGGCAACCTGACGGCGCGCGCGCGCGGTTTTGTGCGCGCCCTCGCCGCCGCGCCGAACCCCATCGAGCCTATCGTCCTCCACGGCAACCACAATTTTCAGGGCGGCGCCGAACTCACGACACAATTGCTTGCGGAACATCCCGAAGTTACCGCCATCTTCGCGGCCAATGACATGATGGCCTTCGGCGTCATCCGCGCCCTGATGGACGCCGGGCGCCGCATCCCTCAAGACGTCTCCGTCATCGGCTTCGACAATACGGAAATCTCGTCTATCGTGCATCCGCCGCTCACCACGATTCATCAGCCTAAGGCGGAACTCGGCCAGGCAGCCGTCGAGATCCTGCTCCGCCTCAACAGCCGCAACGAACCCAAAGATCTCGAGCACCGCCTCCTCGACGTTCATCTCGTCGAGCGCCAATCCTGCATGGAGCCCATCGCTTGAAACTCAATCGCCGTGAACTCTTCACCTCCGCGGGCGTCGCCCTCGCCGCGTCTCAACTGCCCGTTGAACTGCGGGCGCAGAATCAGGCCGCGCTCACTACCGCCGCGTGGCTCACCACCTGCCGCACCATGATCTGCGAGGCCTACAACCCGCCCTTTTATCCATCACTCGATTACGCTCCCGCCAAAGCGATCGAGGTCGCCACCGCGCTGAATGCCGATTCCCTGCGCTACCCGGCGGCATCCTACTTCGCCTACTTCCCCACTAAGTCCGGCTACCCGATCCACCCCGAACTCAAGGGCGACCCCTTCCGCGAAACCGTCGATCTTGCGCGCAAGAACGGCATGAAGGTGGTGGCGTACGTGCCCCTCAATCATCCGTTCATGGACGTGACGTCCAAGAATCCGAACTACAAGGACTGGTCCAAGAAGTTCGCCGATGGCACGCCGATGACCACGCTCCATTACGGCTTTGCCAAATACTTCGAGGGCTGCCTCAACTCCCCCCTCCGCGAAGTCATCCGCACCCTCGTGCGCGAAGTGCTCACGCAATATCCGGTCGATGTAATGTATTTCGACGGCCCCTACCAGGGCATGAACAACGCCAAGGAGTACTGCCACTGCACCTATTGCGAAGCCGCCTACCGGAAGCGTTTCAACAAGCCAGTCCCCACCACGTCCGATGATCTGGAGTACACACATTGGATGGCCAACGAAGTCGCCATCGGCTTCTTCCGCGAGATCCGCGAGATGATCCGCACCACGCGCGAAGTCCCCGTTCTCTTCAACGACACTTCACTGCTCAGCAAACGCGAGTGGCGCAACCGAGCCATTCCCGTAGCCGATGGTTTTATGTTCGAGGCCGCCGAAACCCCCGAAAATAAGCTCTTCAACCTCCAACTCGGCCACTCCACCGGCAAAGTCACCTGGACCTACGTCAGTTCCCACACGCAGTACAACCGCGAGCACATGAAGGACGATCATATGCGCGGCTGGTTCACCTATCCCGTAGAGAGCCAGGAACTCCTGCTCGATGGCGCCACCGCCATCACCGGCGGCGCCGGCATCTGCTATTGGGGCCTCAGCCGCTTCTTCTACGAACAGGCTTCACCGCTGACGTTCGAGAGCGGCCGCTATGTCAAACAGAATTTCGATTTCTCAAAGGCCCACCAGCAACTCTTCGCCGCCGCGACCGGACGCCCCCTCGCCGGCGTCCTCGTCAGCGATCAGACCATCGATTGGTTCAACGGCAAGCACTACGTCTCCAAAGGCTACGAGAATTACTATCACGGCGCCTGGCAGATCATGAAAGATCTGGGCTATGATTCCGAGCCCTTCCTCGATTACCTCATGCAACCCGCGCAACTGGCGCGCTACCCGCTACTCTACGTGCCCAACGCGCCCTGCCTCAGCGACGCCCAGTGCGCGATG
>CAIRBY010000335.1 GCA_903876865.1 uncultured Acidobacteriia bacterium | reverse complement strand
CTGCCGGCGTTGAGCGCGGCGAGAAAAGCGTCGAAGAGTTCGCGATGGGCCGCGGTGTAGGCGGCGGGCTTGTTTTCAAACAGCTGTTCGATTTCAGCGTGCAACGGGAACTCCTCGGAGCAGTCCCACGGACTGCAACACGGCTTCAATTTTCGCCAGGCTGTCGGCGGCGGGCGGCACCAGCGGCAGGCGCCACACCGGTTCCAGCAGGCCCATCAACGCCATCGCAGCCTTCACGGGGATGGGGTTGGACTCAATGAAGTTGATGTTCATCAACGGCAGGAACTGGCGCTGCAAGGCGCGCGCGCCGGCATAATCGCCGCGCAGGCAGGCCTGTGCAATGGCGGTCATCTCGCCGGGGATTTCGTTCGAAGCCACGGAGATTACGCCGCGGCCGCCGAGCGCGGCGAGCGGGATGGTGATGGCGTCGTCGCCGGAGAGCACGATGAAATCTTCGGGCACTTCCTGCATGACCGTGGCCATCTGGCCGATGTTGCCGCTGGCTTCCTTCACGGCTACGATGTTGTCGATCTTCGCGAGACGGCCGAGCGTAGCCGGCTCCACGTTCACGCCCGTGCGCCCCTGCACGCTGTACACGACGATGGGCAGGCGGGTTCCCGCGGCGATCGCGCGGTAATGCTGGCAGAGGCCTTCCTGCGTCGGCTTGTTGTAGTAGGGGGTGACGGAGAGAATACCGTCCGCGCCGAGGGCTTCGAGTTCGCGCGCGAGTTCGATGACTTCGTGCGTGTTGTAGCCGCCGGCGCCGGCCAGTACCGGCACTTTTCCTTTCGCTTCCTCGAGGGTGATCTCGACCACGCGCAGGTGCTCGGCGTGGCTGAGCGTGGGGCTTTCGCCCGTGGTGCCACAGGGCACCAGAAAATTGATGCCTGCCTCGATCTGCCGGCGCACTAAAGCGCGCAGCGTGGCTTCATCGAGGGAAAGATCGGAGCGAAATGGAGTGACTAGCGCTGTGCCGCATCCCGTAAACATGTACCGCCTCCTGAACTGCAATTCCCTGGCTCAAATCTCAAAACTCAATCTCACTAAACTCGTAAAAGCCCTTTTTCCCGACGATCCACTGCGCGGCTTTGAGAGCGCCGCGGGCGAAGCCTTCGCGGTTGCGCGCGGTGTGGCGCAGGGTGATGGTATCGGCGGGACTGTCGAAGCCGATTTCATGCGTACCGGGCATCGCGCCGGCGCGGTTCGAACCTATGTCAATATTGCGCGTGTAGCCCGCCGCCTTCATCTCTTCCACCAACTTCAGGAGCGTGCCGGAAGGGGCGTCTTTCTTGGCGGAATGGTGAATCTCCCAGGCCCAGGCGCCGTATTCGGGCTCGGCCTCCACCAGGCGCGCCGCTTCGGCAATCAGGCGGAAAAAGAGGTTTACGCCGATGGAAAAGTTGGGGCTCCACACCAGGCCGGTGCCGTGCGTGGAGACGATCCGCTTCAGTTCTTCCATGTGCTCGAGCCAGCCGGTGGTGCCGACCACGACAGGCACGCCAAGCGCCGCGATGCCTGCCACGTTGCCGGGCACGGCGGAGGGGATGGAGAACTCGATCGCCGCATCGATGCCGGCGAAGTTGGCCGCGGTGAGGCCGCTGCCTTCCGCGTTGTTGAACTCATCCAGCTTCAGCGCGACCTCGAAGCCATACTGGGGGGCAAGCTGTTCGATCAGCTTGCCCATCTTGCCGTAACCAACAATCGCCAGCTTATGCATGGACCGCCTCTTTGCGTTCGAAGACGTCGGGATCGAGCGTCGCGAAGAACTCTTCGTGCAGCGCGGTCACGGTGCGCAGCAGGTCGCTTTCCGCCACTACGAAACTGATGTTGAGCAGGGAAGCGCCCTGGCTGATCATGCGGATGTTGATGCTGTCGAGCGAGTTGAAGACGCGCCGCGCGACGCCTGGCGTGCGGCGGATATTCTCGCCCACCAGACAGACGATGACACTATCGTGCTCCACCACAGCTTCGGCGAACTGGCGCAACTCGCCGAGGATCAGATCGAGATGGCTGGTGTTGTCGATGGTCAGCGAGACGCTGACTTCACTGGTCGCGACCATATCCACGGGTGTTTCGTAGCGATCGAAGACCTCGAAGATGCGGTGCAGGAAGCCGTGCGCCATCAGCATGCGCGTGGAGTGGATGTTGACGGTGGTGATCTTGCGCTTGCAGGCGATCGATTTCACCACGTTCTCGCAGTGCACCGAATCCGCGGTGATGCGCGTGCCGGAAACTTCGGGGCGG
>CAIRBY010000334.1 GCA_903876865.1 uncultured Acidobacteriia bacterium | reverse complement strand
TCAGCGCCATCGATGCCCATTTCCGCGGCGAGAGCGCCAATCTCGTTGGCGAAGGAGATCTTCACCGCGTGGAAGGCGTTGCACGCGTACTTGATCATCTCCGCCGTGCGCAGGGCCACGATGGAGGGCTCCACGGCGAGGCTGGAGTAGAGATCCGCCACGTGCCGCACGGCCGCTTCGGAGGAGCCGCCGACCACGAGCAGGGCGGGTTCCATGAAATCTTTGACGGCGGCGCCTTCGCGCAGGAATTCCGGGTTGGAGACCACGGATACCCAGGGCGAACCGCCCATCTGAGGCAGTACGACATCCTCGCAGGTGCCGGGATAGACCGTGCTGCGGACGGCCACGACGAGCGGTTTGGAGCGTGTGGCGAGGGTCGCGGCAATTTCCTGGGAGACGCGGCGCAACTGATCGAGATCGAGATTGCCGTTCCGCTCCGAAGGCGTGCCCACGCAGATGAGGGCCACGTCGGCAGCGGCCAGCGCCTCGCTCAGGGAAGTGGTAGCGCTCAGGCGATTGGCGTCCACCGCGTCTTTCACGAGGGCTTCGAGGCCGGGTTCGAAGAAGGGGGCGCGGCCGGCGCGGACCGTATCCACTTTGAAGGAATCGCGGTCCACGCCGGTGACACGGTGACCGACTCGGGCCAGACACGCGGCGGTGACGCAGCCAACGTAGCCGAGGCCGAGCACCGCGATCTGCTGGGGTTTTGAAACGAAGGACACGGGATCCACGATTCTTAGTATGGCATGGGGTTTCCGCGTGCCTCCCCGAGCGTTGTGCTGAAATGGTGGGGTGCGAATCTTGCGGCGTCTGATCCTGTGTGGTGTGCTGCTGTATCTGGCGGCGTGGGCAGTGCGGATTTACGTCCGCAAGTATTACGTCTGGCTGCCTGATTACGTGGCGTGGACATTCACGCCGGCGGAGACCGCGCAGGGTCCGGTACACCTGTTCTTCGTGTTTGCGGACCATTTCGAACCGGGCGAGCACTACGAGTTGACGGACCGCTGGCTGAACGAATATCCGCGCCTGGCGGAGCGCCACCGCGACAGCCTGGGGCGGCATCCGCAGCACACGTGGTTCTACCCCGCCGAGCAGCCGCTGGACCGCAATATGCAGGCGTTGCAGAAGCTGGTGGCGGGCGGCTACGGCGAAGTGGAACTGCACCTGCACCACAAGAACGACACGGCGGAATCGGGGCGGCGGAAGTACGAGCAGGGCATCGCGTATTTCCAGAAGTTCGGATTCCTCAAGAGTGCGGCGGGGGCGACGCAGTTCGCGTTCATCCACGGGGTGTGGGGGCTGGACAACAGCAACGGCGCGCAGTTTTGCGGGATCAATCGCGAGCTGGAAATGCTGCGGCAGTTGGGATGCTTCGCGGACTTTACTTTCTCCAGCATCTACTTTGAATCGCAGCCCTCGCTGGTGAATGCGATCTTCGAGGCCACGGATGACGACCGTCCGAAATCGTACGACCGCGGCGTGCCGCTACGGGTGGGAGTAAAGCCGGTGGGCGATTTGCTCCTGTTCGAGGGACCGCTGCGGCTGACGTTTTCCCCGCGTCCGCGGCAGCTCTTCGTACAGGTGGAGAATGGCGAGATCCACGAAGTGGACCCGGTGGGACCGAAGCGGGTAGACGATTGGGTGAGCACGCGGATTCACGTGCAGGGGCGGCCGGAGTGGCAGTTCCTGAAGGTGCACGCGCACGGGGCGGAATCCGACCTGGAGGCGGGCGAGAGTCTGGGAGCGCACTTCGAAGCCGCGCTGACGCACATGGAGACGCGGTATAACGACGGCAAGCAGTACATTCTGCACTACGTCACGGCGAGAGAGGCATTCAACCTGGCGCGCGCGGCGGCGGATGGAAAGAGCGGGGATCCGCGGCCGTATTACGACTACCTGATTCCGCGGTATGCGGCCGATCCGGCGCCTTGGGATGGAGTAGCCGCGAAGTAAGTTGGGCGCGCACCATGGCGCTGGAATCGGCCGCGGTTCAGGCGGACCGCACTCCGCTACGCTCAGGACACAACGGAAGGGTTGGCAGGCGGAAACGCCTGCCCTACTTTCGGGGGTGTTACTTAGCCGGGGGGCGGGCGATGATGTGGAACTCGCCTACCAGGACTTCCTCGGGAACCTTGGCCGGAGTGCCATCCAGCAGGGTTACGGTATAGCCGAACTTCGCCAGGGTGTTGAACACGGAGACGGCTGCGTCGCGGTTGTGGACTTCGCAACAGATGGAGGTCTTGCGCTGCGCGAGCAGGTCGGATGCGCCCTCGAGCACCGCGCCTTCCTCGCCTTCGATATCCATCTTCATGAAATCGGGGACAGGGTGGTCTTTGATGAAGAGGTCGAGCGTAGTGGTGGTGAGGTGGAGCACGGGCCAGCGGGTTTCGGTGGGGTTGATGGCGGAGCCGTAGGCGCCATCGGTGATGCAGAAGCGGACATCCTTGACGCCGCCGCTGACGGGCGAGGGAACGATGGTCACATTCCGCATGCCGTTGGCGGCGATGTGGCGCTTCATTTCCGCGATGGCGTGGGGTGCGGGCTCGAAGGAGTAGACGTGTTTGGCGGTGCGGGCCATGAGCAGCGTCATGTAGCCGATGCTGGCGCCGAGATCGTAGCAGACGTCGCCGGGGCGCACCATGGAGGCAATGGCATCCTGCACATCGCGCTCGTAGGTACCGTTGATGTGGGCGTGCGAAGTGTGCTGGCTGGCCGCGAGTTTGATGCCGCGCAAGGGGCCTTCCTGGATGGGCATGACCTTATCCTGGATCAGCGATCCATAGAGGGACATGAGCGCCCGGTCCAGAAAGCGCACGTGGTGGATGGCCATTTTGACGCTGCGGGGAGTGCGCTGGGCCATCCAAACGGGGATCCGGGAGAGTGTCATCATTTTCAGTCTAATTGAGGCATCTAAGCCTGACCTGTGGGAACGTTGGAGGCGGCGCCGATGGAGACGAGGCCGCGCTTTTCGGCTTCGGCGGGAGTGAGACGGCTTTCCAGGCAGCAACCGCCCCTCCACCACTGAGGGCGGTTGCGCCAGATTTCGCGAATCGAAGTGGTGCGGATATTCCCCACCGAAGGCATGCCGTAACAGGCGAGGACATCGCCATTGGGCATGACCTGCAGATTGGTGAGGGCGGCGCAAACCGGGTACTTCAAATGGAAGGTGTGCTGCTGCACGGTTACGCGCATGGAATCCGGATGGAGGAAATAGGGGATCATGGCTTCGAGTTGATCGAAGCTGTTGCGGATGGGCAGGCCGGACTTCTTCAGTTCGATGAGGCCGCGAACGGCGGCGACGGCTTGGGCGGGGTCCGCAGGCCAGTTGTCGCTATGTTCGTACCAGCGCGGGTCATCGGGCGTGTTGTAGTTCTGTTCCACGGCCTGGTAGAAGACCTCACAGCCGTTGGCGGCGGCGAAATGGGCGACGTTGGCGACATCGTGGAGGTTGTGCCGCATGACCACGGTTTTGAGGCGGATGACGTATTGCACGCCCTTATCGGCGCGCATGCGATAGTTCAACGCCATGTAGGCGCGGCGGTGAATGTCTTCCCAGTTTTGCGGCATCTCAGATTTGCCCTAAAACGCCTGCCCGGCCTTCGTGCGCGTTTCCATGTAGGTTTGGAAGGCGGCGGGGGTCATGGCGACGGGAAGCGGCACTGCCTGGATGCGCTGGATCTCGGCATCCACGGTGCGGAGCAGCACGGAGGACAGGCCGCCGAAGACGGGGAGCATGTCCGAATAGGCAATGTGTTCAAAGAGAATGGTCACCACGAAGATGATGACGCTGTAGTGGAGGCCGAGGGCGAGGGTACCCATCTGTTCCAGGCGCGGATCACCGATGGTTCGG
>CAIRBY010000333.1 GCA_903876865.1 uncultured Acidobacteriia bacterium | reverse complement strand
GGCGTCCACGGTGCTAGCCTTGGGCGCGTCGAGGGACGTGAGGGCGGTGCAGCCACTGGCGTCCACGTAGCTGGCGTTGGGCGCGTCGAGGGACGTGAGGGCGGTGCAGCCAATGGCGTCCACGTAGCTGGCGTTGGGCGCGTCGAGGGACGTGAGGGCGGTGCAGCGACGGGCGTCAACTTTTACGAAGCCTGCCTTGAATCGGCGGGCTAACGCTTGGCGGGTGCGGCGTTCGCTTTCCGTGGGATCGTGCCACTCGGGGAGCAGGTCCTGATCGACTCTGTATATCCATCCTGCCAGGTCGCTGAACTTCTTCAGCATCGGGCCGGGATAGATTTCGACGCGCAGGATGTTGGGGCCGCGCGCTCCCATCTCGACCAGGTCGAACTGTTCGATGATGTCCGTGTGAGAGTCCGAATGATCGAACCAGAGTTCACGGTCTTTGGTGAGCACGAACGAAGCGAAGCGGCACATTATTGAATCTCCTGCAAAATCGGTCGCGCGGCATCCTTCCGCGCCTGGCGCGTCATGGCATGGTGCACTCGGTCGTAGTGCAGGTGGCACCACTGGCACAGGGCCCGCAGGTTCTCGTCCCGGTCATCGCCCGCTACGTGGTTCAGGTGCGCGATCGTCAGTACCACGCGGATACGGCGAGCCAGATTCCACTGGCGGCCGGTCAGGCGGATCTTGCTCACGGCGCCATCGAGATCACACCACCGCCAGCGCGCCCCATCTCCCTTGACCGGGCTCCAGCACTGCGGGCCGCCCGCGCGCGTGAACGTGCCACGCACCAGATTGATAACCCAGACGTGCCGGTGGTTCGGCTTGCCGCAGCTCTCACACTTGTTCTTGGCCCGGTCGAGGATACGCGAGCGCGTACCCGCCCACTTGGGGCCGACGTAGAAATGTCGAAGATCGGGGCGGATCGGCATTACAGGATCATCCTCAGCGGGATTGCCTCCACCGCAAAAGAAGGCTTCCGCTTCTCCTGCAGTTCCACCTCAAACTGCGAGCAGTCCAGCCCCTCCTGCACCGCCACGCGGGGGATGTAGGCGTGCATCGGGATGCCGCTCTCGGTGAACCCTTCCCAGATGCGGCATTCGATGCCGTTGAGGGTCACGACCTTGTCCGTGCTTTCAATAGCGATCTTCATTGCGAAACCTGCTCCATCTCCTTGTGAATCTGACCCATTTCCCGCGCCACGCTCGCCCGCAAATGCGCGCAGACCCAGCACAGGGTACAGGCGGAAAACTCACTCACCGGGATCTTGCCGGTGAGCCAACGCTCGACGCGCGGGTTGGTGTCGAACGGCCCGCCGCAGGCCAAGCACACGTAGGGGCCGCTCACTGGCATAGGGCTAACCTCGCCTGCTCCGCGACTGTGGCGTTCTCGCGGCGCGTCCTTCCCTCGATACGGTGTTGCTCCCGGGGCCTGCTGCCGCAGCGCGAAACCCTGGAGTTTGGCCCTCACTCTCGCGCGGGTCGTGATGGGCTTGATCGCCACCAATTTCCGTTGTCTCACCGGCTTCCCCCTACGGCGTGAATCTGGCTGGAGTCGTGTAGCTCGCGATGGAGTTGGATGACGTGGCAATCCTGGCAGAACCAGATCGACCGGCGCCCACCGCTCTGGTTAATCTCGTCGCCGTGGATGTTGCGTACCCACGCCTGGCGCTTGTGCTTGCAGAACAGGATCCGGAGCACGTGGGATCCGCCGAAATTCCACGCCTGGAACTCTGCATCGTCGTCCCGCAGCGACTCGCGGACGCCCCATCCCAGGGCGAGCAGGAAGCCGGCCGCTACGGCGATCGGCGGGAGGAATGCGAAATCAACGTGCATCATCGGCCTCCTTCAGTTGTTGGAGTGCAGCCGGGATCAGGTACGGCTTGCGCATCCGCGACTGGCAGCACCCGCAAATGGCGGGAGGGTTGGCGGATTCATCCCGTATCTGCTTCGGGCTCACCACGCGCGAGCAGAGAGTGACAATCTCGCCATTCAGCACCGTGTAGACCCGGTGGAATCGCGCGAACCGGTCAGATCGGACGTAGAGTGCATCGCTAGTAGCTACGGTTGGCATCGCAATCCCCTCCCTACGTGAATGGTGGCCCCGAGGATGACCCTGATTTCCATGCGCCAATCCTCCACGCCCATCGTGATGCCGTAGGCGCGCTCGGGTACGTCATCGGGGCGCGCTTCGAGCGCGGAAATCTCGGCGTTGCAGCGCGCGATCGCGGCGGCGCTCATTGCTGGCCCTCGGTGTCTGCCCCCTGCCGTGGGTCTACACTCAGCGGCAGGGGCAGCGGGAGCAACTGTTCGATGGCGTTCGTACCCAGTAAGCTCCCTCCTTGGTCTGCGCCGGGCGTCGGCGCTCCGTTATCCCGTGGCGGGAAAACTCGTGCAATCTCGGCGGGGAAATAGGTATCCATGGCGGCGAGCACGGCGGTCGGCAGCGGTCCACCCCGCTCCCAGATGAAGGCGGATAGAACCGCCATCGCGTCGCTGAGGCGGATACACTCGTTGCGCAGGAGCAGCTTCTCGCGATACTCCTGGTTTGCCTCTTGCTCAAACGTCTGTTTGCGCATGACCTCCACGTGAATACCATCGAGCAGGCCCTGATGGATGATGCGCGTGAGTTCGTCTTCGCCGGCAGCAGCGGTGGCCCAGAAGGAATGAGCGATAGCCTTGGCCCGCTCGAGTGGTGTCATGCCTGCTTCCTTTTCTTCTGCGCCGCAGATTCGGCTGCGTATTGTGCCAATTTCCGCTTCGCCCTCTCGGCGCGGGCGCCGTAGATCCGCATGGCTTCCTCGTACAATTTGAGGTCTGCTTTGCGGGCCGCCTCTACGAAAGCCAAGTTCGCGGCATGATCCACGGAACCGGGCAGGGTCTCCACCAGGTCGATCGTCGCAACGAGTTCCTCAAGTGGATCCACCACTATCTGCTGCCGCTGTTCCTGCGCCATCTCGGCCTGTCTGCGTGCGACCTTGGCTGGCCAGGCGGCGGAGAACTCGGCGGCAATACTCGGCAAGACTCCCGCATGCTTGATCCTGGGCATCTTCTCGAAGAGATAGCCGATGAACTCGGCGCGCGCCTCGGGAGTATCCGGCAGGGCGCGCTTCAGCGCGTGAACCTGTTGCGGCGTTGGGCTTGGCTTCCCGTGATCGACGAATGCGGCGATGACGGCCGCGTCGTAGTCAGGGACAGCGGGCACCGGCGAGGCCACGGGTTTCTTCCTCGGCTGGCTGAGGATGGCAGGGGCGGAGCCGGTCTCGGCTTCCCGCCCCTTGTCGGGGCTGACTGCGGGTTGGGTGGCCGGCTTACGCGCATCCATGACCGGAGGAGGGACGGATGCGACGGGGGAATTTAAGCCAACCACTTCCACTGGAGCGTGCCCGGCGGGCGCTTCAGAGAGTAAAGCCGAGGGATATTCTTCCAGGATCGATTGCCGGAGTTGTTCGTCTCGTTTGGCAATCAGCCGCTCGCGGTATTCGATCTCGCCACGGACGCGCTCATGGAGCGCATCGTTGGTGGCGAAGGCCAGGGGCTCGATATCCAGCCCGAGGTCTAAGACGGTCCGGTAGAGGGGCTTGAGGCGCGTCAAGGACGCGGAATCTAGCTTCAGTCCCAAGAATGATTTGTATAACCCCTTTATATACTCACGCTTAGCATCTTGAGGTAGGCATTGAAAGAGTCCCTTTTGCGCCACCGCGGGCTTCGGGCGCAGGTAGAGGTAGATGCGGCTCTGGTTATCTCCCGACATTTTCCGTAGCGCCAGTCGTCCCTCTTCCGTTTTCCGATGCTCACTCAGCGGCACATCGGCAGCATCGGTGCGCAGGCACATCCCGAGGGACTCCAGGTGGTCAAGGGCGCGGCGCATATCGTCGGCATCCACAGAGATCCGCTGTATTTCCTCGGCCGTGAGGTCGCGGCCAGCCTGGTGGGAGACGGCCTTGATGGCTGCTTCGTTCAGCGCCTTCTTAATGTGGCGCGGCCCGACTGGGATAATCCTCTTGCCTCGGGTCTCGGTGACCGCGAGCAGGGCGCCATGGCGCTTACAGTGCCCGTATTTACGGGCGTCGAGGCGGAATGTCTTGAGATCGGCGCCCGCCGCGGAGTTCAAGTAGCAGAGGGTGTGCCTCTTGATGTAAGCGAAAGCTCTTACCCAGAGCGGGGCGTCCACCCACTCAAACATGCGCTCTAGTTGCGCTTTTACCTCAAAGCCCCAATGACCCTTGGTAGCCCCGAGGGCGTTGAGAATTTGAATGGAAAGCTGGACCGAGTATTCGTTGCTCGGGTTCTTCTGCGCCTGCTCCAGGATCGTTTCAATATCGAGGGCGCTTGTGCTCTTTGTCTTTGCAGCCATACCGGACTCTCCACCTGGCGCGTACTGCGCCACACTGATTGCATTTTTAGGGTTGGATTTTGAGCGCCGGAAGTGGCAGAATACGGGGAGGCTGCTTCCCGGCGATGATTCGCCTCGATACGCTCTTTGTTTTCTCAGGACGGTGAGCGGACCGGGGAAACCCCAAAGGGGGCGGTCTACAATGCGGCAATAGCCCGCCTTGTGATCGGATTTCGATTACAATGTAGGGCTATGCCGCTTTTTCGCGTTTTCCGCATGAAGGATTCGCCACGGCAGCAGTTCCGGTGGGCGCCCCACGTCTCCGGAGCTGCCAACGCCAAGCCGAAGGATTTCGAGCCAGCCGGCGAAGTCGAGGCGCTCCACGAGTACGACGCGTGGTGCACTCTGCGCGATTCGGGCACGCCTCTGAATGTGGGGGACCTGCTGGAATCGGAGTCGGGACAGTTGACGATCTGCAAGTATGTCGGCTTCGAACCCGCGCTGTGGGTGCATCCCGAGCCCAAACTCCATCTGCCGGTGGAAGCCGAGGCCGCCGCCCCGGCCGCCGCGAATTAGGAGCACCTATGCGCGATATCCGCCTGGGCGATGACATCGACGATTTTTGCGTGCGCTGCAAGCGCGTGATGAACCACAACGTGGTGTCGGTACTGGACGGGCAGGCGGCCAAGGTCCGCTGCCGCACGTGCCACAGCGATCATGATTTCCGCCACGAACAGGCGCCTCCGCCGAAGGTGGACGCGCGTAAGGCCGCGCTGTTCCAAGAGGTGCTGAAGAAGGTTGCTCCCGCGGATGCGGCCGGGGCCGAGGTGGATGCCGAAACCGATCTGGAGCTCATTCCCGATCTCGAGCTCGATGAAGGAGAGGCGGAGATAGAGGCCGAACCGGAAGCGGAAGCGGCTGAGCCGCCGCCGGCGGAGATCCCGGCAGCAACGAAGAAAGGCCGCGGACGTCCCAAGAAATAGCGCGGCGCAGGCGGATCGGCATGATGT
>CAIRBY010000332.1 GCA_903876865.1 uncultured Acidobacteriia bacterium | reverse complement strand
CCGGCCCTTGGGCTTCAATTCCACGTCGTTGATGTAGACGCCGTGGGTCAGCGGATACTGTCCCGTGAGCAGGCTGGCGCGATACGGGCAGCAGACCGCGCATCCCGAAACCGCGTTCTGGAAATTCACGCTCTCGCCGGCCAGGCGGTCCAGCACGGGCGTGGTGACGTTGCGATCTCCGCCGTAACCCGTGGATTGCGCGCGCCATTCATCGGCCAATACGAACAGCACGTTCGGACGGCGCGCCGCCTGCCCTAATAGTGCCGGAGTCCCGCCAATCAAGGCTGTGGCTCCCTGAAGTAACTGCCGCCGCCCGAGTTTCATTTCGCCCCCGCGGCGCGCATGCGCATCCTGTTGGTCGGCGGAGCCGCTTCGCGCAAGCGGATGAAGCCATCGTCCTTCTCTTTCCACAACGCAGCGAGTTTCCGCGCCCGCTCGGGTTGAGCCGCTGCGAGGTCCTTCAATTCACAGCGGTCCGTACTCAGGTCGTACAACTCCCACGGACCTTTGTCCCCCGTCGCGATCAGTTTCCAATCGCCCACACGGATGGCGCGGTTGTTGTTGTGATTGAAGTAAATGAAGTCGTGCGGCGATCCGCCATCTTTCTGCAGCGCCGGAGCGAGGCTCTGCCCCGCAAGAGGCGGAGCACCCGGCGGCGGCGCGGGCTGCGGCGCTCCGCCCGCCAGATCCACCATGGTCGGCAGCAGGTCCACGAAGTGGCAGGGGTCGTGGCGCAACTGATTCTGATCCTTGATCCCATTCGGCCAGTGCACGATCATCGGAGTG
The DNA here is from genome assembly GCA_903876865.1 of uncultured Acidobacteriia bacterium. Lineage (GTDB taxonomy): Bacteria > Acidobacteriota > Terriglobia > Bryobacterales > Bryobacteraceae > Solibacter. The sequence continues at coordinate 12,068 of CAIRBY010000332.1, read as the reverse complement.
GCGATCCCGCCCTCGTTGACCCAGGACTTGTGCAGCCGCAGCGGCGTGTTCGAAGCGCTCGACCATCCCGGTCCCAGCCCCAGGAAAGAACCCGCGGACCCTGCCGGCGCCTTCGCGTCATGCCCGTCGCCGCGGATCAACTGCTCCGAACTCGCGCCGTTATCGGAGACGAACACCACCACCGTATCCCGCTCCGCGCCCATTGCGCGCACCTGCCCGAGCACCTTGCCAATCTCCAGATCCATGCGCGTGATCATGGCCGCGTGGATCGCCATCTTGGTCCGCTGAAAACTCTTCTGCTCCGCGGTCAGCGTGGACCACGGCACCGCCCGCGTCACTTCGCCCTTGCCGATCTTCGCGATCAGTTCGCTGTCCGGCGTGTTCCAGTTTGTCCACATGTTCGGCTCGAGCGGAGGCAGCGCGCAGTTGACGATCCCCATGCGCCGCATGCGCGCCAGTTTGCGTTCCCGCGCGGTGTCCCAGCCCTCCGAAAAGCGATCGCGATATTTTTCGATATCTTCCGGCAGCGCCTGCAGCGGGAAGTGCGGCGAATGCGGCGCCATGAACATCAGGAACGGGTCCGCCGCGTGCTCCCGCTGATGCTCCTTCAGAAACCGCACGGCGTAGTCCGCGATCGCCGTGGTCGAGTAGTAATGGTCCTCCAACTTCGGCTGCGGCACCGGCGCTCCATCCAGTTCCAGACGTCGCGGCGTGAAGTAGCGATCCTCGTCCAGCAGCGTGTACGAGTGATTGAAGCCCACACCTTCGAGCGGAGTGAAACGCATATGCCATTTGCCGGAGTGGTAGCTGCGATAGCCCAGCGGCTTCAGATGATCCGGAAGGAAGCGCGTGTAGTTGGGGACGTTCCCCGGCGTCATGATGTCGGAGGCGGTCTGCTGCGCGTAGTGCCCTGTCAGCAGGCAGCTCCGCGACGGTCCGCAGCGCGCCGTGGTGTAGCCCTGCGTGAAGCGCAGGCCATGCGCGGCGAGCCGGTCCAGGTTCGGCGTGTCGATCTCCCCGCCGTAACAGCCCGCGTCGGAGAAGCCCATGTCGTCGGCGAGAATCAGGAGGAAATTCGGCTTCTTCCGCGGGGGAGCACCGACCGCCGTGCCGAATGCGGACGCCGCAGCCGATCCGCCCGCCAATTGCAGAAACTGCCGTCTGTCCAACATTGCGTTCGCTCCTCTACCGCATCGCACGGCTGTAACCCTGTTCCTGATAGCGTTGCAGCAGCGCACTCAGCCGGGCGACCACTTCGGGATGCTGCTGGTACACGTTGTCCGCTTCCGCCGGGTCCTTCGCCAAATTGTACAACTGCCCCTGCGGTCCACCGGGAGCGGGCTCAATATTGACCGGCGTGCTGAAGCCGCCCGAGCCAAGCCCGAGCTCCAGTTTCCAAGGCCCTTCGCGAATGGAGAACATGCCGTTGATCGAGTGGTGCACCACAGCCTCGCGGATCGGCTTGTGCGCGCGCCCCAGCAGCGCGGGCAGCAGATTGTAACTGTCCTCACCCGCGTTGCGCGGCAACTGGTAATCCACGATACCCGCAGCCGTCGCCATCAGGTCCGTGAGGCATCCGAGCTGATTGCTCACCGTGCCCGGCTTGATCTTGCCTGCCCACCGCGCGAGGAACGGGATTCGGTGGCCGGCATCCCACACGTCCGCTTTCATGCCGCGCCAGTCCGCATTGGCGCGATGCGGCCACGCCGCCTTGTCCTCCGGCGTCCAGTGCGCGCCGTTGTCACTGGTCAGCACCACCAGCGTATTCTCCGCGAGCCCCGCCTGATCCAGAGCGCCGATCACACGGCCGAAGGTGTCGTCCACCTGCGCGACGAAATCGCCATACAGGCCGGCCTTGGATCGTCCCAGGAACGGCTGCACCGGCACCCACGGCGTGTGTGGCGCGGAGAGCGCGAAGTAGAGGAAGAACGGCTGTTTCGGCGTCTTCCCGCGCTCCTTGATGATCGAAACCGCCTTGTCGGTAAGCGTGGGCAGTACCGCGGGAAATTCAAAGTGCGGCGCGATCGCGCCCGGCCGCCAGAAGACGCCGCGCGGCGGCTGTGTCGCGCCTTTCGTCGTCGAAGTCGGAGCCTCCACGACACGGTCGTTTTCGAAATACAGGTACGGGTCGAAATCCAGCGAAGAGGGGATCCCGAAGTAGTAATCGAAGCCGAAATCGATTGGCCCCGGCCGTAGCGGCTGCGCGAAATCCGTGCGTTCGCGGTCACCCAATCCCAGGTGCCACTTGCCCACACCCGCCGTGTAGTATCCCTTTTGCTTCAGCATAGCGGGCACGGTGAGACGCCCGGGTTCGATGAGGCTGGGCGAGTAGCCCTGCAGCACGCCCTGCTTGAGGCGGGTGCGCCAGCAGTAGCGCCCGGAGAGAATTCCATACCGGGTCGGCGTGCACACCGAAGAGGGCGAGTGCATATCGGTGAACCGCACCCCCTGCTCCGCGAAGCGATTCGCATTGGGTGTGGGAACGGCGGAGTTCGGGTTGTAGCAGCCAAGATCGCCCCAGCCGAGATCGTCCGCGAGAACGTACACGATGTTCGGCGGGCGCGAGGCCGCTGCCAGCGGCGATGCCAGTGCGCCCGCACTCAAAGCCACCGTGCGGCAAAAGTTGCGCCGGGTCCACTCGCTGCCCCATGCCGAGCTCATTTCTTCGCTCCGGCATCCACCACCGCTTCTTTCGGGGACACCCCATCCACCGGATTCACCTTCGCTCCAGCCGGCGCGGGCACGGGCCCTTTCAGCAGCGGATCGTTGGTGCGCTTCATCCAGCCTTCCATGCGACCCCGCATCTCCCGCAGCGCCGCCAAGGAGTTCGCATTCGGGCAGAGATTGTTCTGTTCGTTCGGATCGAAGATCAGGTCGTACATCTCTTCCTGCGCCACTTCGCTGCCCTTCCAGCCATACTCCAGCCAGAGATCTTTGCTCGGTCCGTCATCGCAATTGGGCAGCACCGGTGTGGTGCGCCCGGCAAAGCGACGGATGTATTTATAGCGCTGCGTGCGCACGGCGCGCACCGGCTCGTAGGACGCATGGTAATTGACTTCCGCGAACACCTCGTCGTTGATCTCGCTCTTCTCCCCGCGCAGCAGCGGCAGCATGGAGCGCCCCTCGAGCCACGCCGGCTTCCCAATCTGCAGCACTTCGCAGAGCGTGGGGAAGACGTCCAGATGCGACACCATCGCGTCGCAGACTTTGCCGCCCCCGAATACACCGGGCCCGCGCATGATCAGCGACACGCCCCAACCGGAATCTGTCAGGTTGCACTTCATGCGCGGAAACGCCAGACCGTGATCCGTCGTGCTGATGACCAGCGTGTTCGCAGCCAAGCCATTCCGCTCCAGCGCATCCAGCACGACGCCGACGCCGCGATCCAAAAGGCGCGCGCTCGCGCGGTAGCCCGCCATATCGCGGCGCGTTTGCGGCGTATCGGGGAGTGGCGAGGGGGGCTGCAGATAGCGTGGATCGTCCGCCGCCGTGGGCTCCGGATATTCGCGGTGCGTCTCAAAGAAGCCCACGTCCAGGAAGAAGGGCTGGGCGGTACGGCGAGAGAGAAACTCCGCCGCCAGCGGCGCCACGGTCGCGGCGTTATTGTTCTTCGGCCGCAGCAACTCGTCGAAGCCGATCGTCTCCGGGACATTCGCGATGTGCTGCAATCCCGCCAGAACGGAGTGATAGCCGGCACCGCGCAGCGTATGCAGCAGGTGGTGTGAGTAATCGCTCATCGAGAAGCCGCGGTGAGCCAACCCGAGCATGCCGTTCTGATGCGGACACTGCCCCGTTAACAGCGATGCGCGGCTCGGCGAACACGTAGGCGCGGCGCTGAACGCGCGACGAAACAGCACGCCCGCTGCCGCCAGTTTCTGCAGATTGGGGGTCGGCACCGCGTGCCCGTAGGGCTGCAGATAGCGGCCGGAATCGTGCGAATGCAGGTAGATGATATTGGGCAGACCGCTGCCCGCCGAGCGCACCTGCCTGGCCGGAAATGCCGCGGCTCCCACTCCCGCCGCTCCACCTAGAAACTGCCTCCGCGAACTTCCGCCGCGACTCTCCATTCGACACTCCTCCTACCTGCAACCCGGATCACGCTCATGGTACCTCCCACGCGGTTCAGTGCGCAGAGCCGGGAAGTGTTCGGGGGCAACCGGCAATGAGCGCTCCAAAGTGGCTTCGCTGCGGTCGCCCGGTGAAACCACTGTATACTTGCTGAAGAACATGGAAGGAGTGCCATTTGACGCGCCACAAGACATTGCATCCGGTGGACCGATCAATGCTTTGCGTCGCGCGCGGGCACATTTTGATCGCGCAGCCCTGATTCGTCAGATACAGTGGTTGGCTGCTACCATTTGCGGGCTTGCTTGTATCCCCGTCATCCAGGCACTGCTGCGACCGCTGGTTCCTGTGCCGGTCGTCGATCCTGCCTTCCTGGTCCGGAACTTTTTGCTCCCAGTCGAGCGATTCCAACCGGAACCCCTGGAAAGGCTGACCTATCTGGTTGCAACGCTACTGCTTCCGCTGGCAATCGTCGGCATCCTCCACGTTCTGCAACGGATCCTGCGCAACGTCTCCGACCGGGCGATCCGTGCTCTATGGTTCGGGCTAATGACGGGAGCGATTGGCGCAGTTGTAGCGTTTGCCATTCAACTACCTGCCGACATTCCTGTCTTATCCCAGTTCTTTCCTCCCACCCCCCACCCCGGATTGCGCTTCGGCGCGGGCCTGCTTCTCGCGGCGTTTATCCTCATCCTGGCTCCACGCATCTCCAACTCCTGGATTGCCCGCGTACTCGTATCCGGCACGCTCTGCATCCTGACTACCCTCGCGCTTTTCAACGTTTCCAACACGACCCCGGGGTCCCGAGACCACGTAGAAGGAATGCACCTGGACGCAGTGATCTACTCCGTGGCCCAGGTCGCCCAAGGCCGCGGGCTGATGGTGGACGCGACCAATCAGTACGGTCTGTACCCACAATTTCTGGAGCCGGTCTTCCGCATCGTGGGATTGAGTGTGGCCTCATTCACGCTTACGCTGTGGCTGCTGCTTAGCGCGAGCTTTGTGGTCATCGCGCATCTCCTTTGGAAGAGCATTAAGAACCGCTGGCTGGTTCCACTCGCAGTACTTTGCGTTGCGCATTACAGCTACTTCGCTGCAAGAGTGTATCTGCCGGACGATCCCTATCAGCAGTATCATCCGATTCGATTCCTTTTCCCGTGTTTGGGCCTTTACCTATTCGCCCGATATATCGCTCGCCCCTCAATGACGGCCTACTATATTTCCACGGTCACGGCCTCTTTAGCGATTCTCTGGAATCCAGATAGCGGCTTGGCCGTTTTCGGGGCCTGGCTCGCTCTACTTGTGTATCGTGAATTCCTCACCGCTCCCACTGCGTCTGCGTTTCGATCGGCGAGCGCCGCAGTTCTGCGAACGCTCGCCGTCTTTCTCTCTGTGGTAGCGGCTTATTCGGCTTATGTCTTAGTTCGCTATCATGCCTGGCCGGATTGGAGGATGCTGACCGTAAACCTGCCGGTCTTTTACCAATACGGCGGCATGATGCTTCCTCTGCCTTCCAACCACCCGTGGATGCTGGTCATCACTCTCTACGTCCTGACATTGGCAAGGGCTGGAGTGTCACTGCTGCGTGGGGACAGGGCCCAGCAATTGCCCCTGGTCACAGCGGTTCTTGGCACAGGGCTCTTTGCCTACTATCAAGGCAGAAGCCATGACAATAATCTGGTGCTGGTGATCTGGCCGGCGATCATCCTGCTGGCGCTCTACACCGACGAACTTTTGGCTTGGCTGAAGCGACCGAACGACCAGATGGCACGGTGGGTCGCCGCCTTGGCTACCTACGGACTGGTGTTCTTTCTGTCGTTTTCCATCGTCCTGATTCCCGACACCGCCAAAGCTACGCGATCATTCCTATGGGCCAAGGTCCAATCCGTACGCGCGGACGAATCGGGCACGCTCCGACAGGACATTCAATTCATCAGGCGCCACTCCCGACCAGGCCAGGCGATTGTCATCTTCGCCCTCTCTCCCGGGGTATATCACGTGGAAACCGGAACGAAGAGCGCGCTCACCACCCCCGGGTACATCGAACTGCTCTGGCGCTCCCACCTCGATGAGCTAGAGAGGCAGGTTGCTGCTCTGCCGGATGTCCCAATCTTCATCCAGGATGGAATCGTCTCGGATGGACCGTCTACGCCGTTCACTCCCAGAGTACTGGCACTTCTGACACACGGGCGCAGTGAGATTGACCAGAACCTGACAACTGGCGGCACGTTGTCCTTATATGCAAGAACTCCGAGCGATGCCAACTCGGCTGCCACCGGCGGTTCGGATGGCCAGGGGCGGCCTGCGGCGCTCTCCATCCGCAGTGATCCGTCGAACAAGCTTGTCGGCGAGCGCGGCAAACTGTTGGACGTGTTATGCTTTCACAGACCGCGCTCTGAGTTCGGCAATCGTGGTCCGGAGTCACATGGACCGGTGCCTACCCGCTCCGCTCTTAAGACGGTACAGCGGTGGCGCCCAGCCCAACCAGGTTCCTGAACTCAGCCGGTTCACTCGATCTGCTTTACGTGCTCTCCATCTCGATCGGTTGCGCGAGCGGCTCCATGTCCGTAATGGGGCGTCCAAATGCAATCTTCGGATAGGCGTTCGCATAGGTATCCACCATCACCTGCAGCAACGCCGGCTGCTCCGGATCTTCCCAAAGCCAGCGCAGAGCTTCCTCCACATCCCCAGGCTGCCCGGTGGTTCGTGCGGCGATACCGTATCCGCGCGCCACACTCTCGAAGTCCGGTGCGCTGTAGCCCCACAATGTCGATTGGTAGCGCCCCTCAAAATAGCTCTCCTGGAACTGGCGGACCATCCCGTGGCACTGGTTGTTGATGATGATCATCTTGATGGGAAGCCGGTTCCGTACGACCGTCTGAAGTTCCTGGAGGTTGCACTGGAAGCTACCGTCCCCGGCCACCATCACAGCGGGCCGGCCGGTGCTGACGGCTGCTCCTATGGCGGCGGGAAGTGCGAATCCCATCGAGCCCATGCCGCCTGAAGTCAGGAAGCGTTGATCGGAGCCCACGTCGATTGATTGCGCGGCCCACATCTGGTGCTGGCCCACGTCGATGACGTAGCTCCCCGTTGCCTGCGATGCCGCCGACAGCTGGTGCATGAAGACGTTGGGGTTGATGCCGCGCCCTCCAGCCAGTTCGGCAATGTCCGGCCACTCGGCTTTCCACTCGGCGATTTCGGCCCGCCACCCGGTTCGCTCCGGGACGCTGCGCCGCGAGAGTTCCCCGATCGCCGCCTCCAGAAACTCCGGCAAAGTAGCCACCACCGCCCGGCAACCCGCCACGCGATTGTTGATCTCCCCCGGTTCGCAATCCACATGGATGATGGATCGCCCGGCGGCAAATGCGGCCGTATCGGCTCCCGTCTGGCGCACGTCCAGGCGGCTACCCAGCACCAGCAGGCAGTCGCTATTCCCCATGGCGGTATTCGCCCATCGATTGCCGTACGTGCCGATCATTCCCACACGCAGCTCCTCATCGCAGGGCAGAACGTCTACCGCCATGAGCGAATGGACCGCGGGGATTCGCAGCGCTTGGACAAACTTCCGCAGTTGTTTCGCGGCAAGCGCGGATCGGATTCCCCCTCCCAGCAGTACCAGAGGCCGCTCCGCGCCGAGCACGATATCCAGCGCATCACGCACCCCGGCCGCATCCGGATATTGGCGAAGAGCGTGGGCCGGGACGACCGATCGCATGGAAGCTTCCGTCAGGTCCAACCGCTGCACGTCCATCGGAATATCCAGCAGCACCGGGCCCGGACGGCCTTCCGTAGCCAGGGCAAATGCCCGGTCCAGCAACACCGGCAAGTCCTCGGCAGTCTCCACTCTCCAGGCTGCCTTTGTGATCGGCGTCGCCATCGCAACGATGTCTGTTTCCTGAAAACCCAATTGGCGGATTTTGCGTTCGCCGCGCTGCTCGTTGCGGTTGACCTGGCCGGTCAGGTAGACGGAGGGCGAGGAATCGAAGTACGAACTTGCGATGCCGGTCAGCAGATTCGTGGCTCCCGGACCGCTGGTAGCCATGGCGACACCGGGGTTGCCGGTCATCCGTCCCACCGCCTCAGCGGCAAATGCAGCCGCCTGCTCGTGATGAACGCTCACGATTCGGGTGTTTCCATCCCGGTTGATGGAGTCCAGCAAATGGGTGATCATGCCGCCGGACACTTCAAAGACGCACGGCACGCCTCGACGATGCAGTTCGGCCGCAATGTAATCTGATATTTTCATTGGTTCAACTAACGTTTGCTCCCTATAGCTTATCGCGCACCCGGCAGTGAAGGACAATTCCAGAACCAGGCCGCAGCCGGCGCCGCTCTACCGGTGACAATGCCGCGGAAGAGTCAATGTTCGCGGGATGGCTGGGAGGTTTCCGCGTCGTCCTCGAAGTTGATCCGTTCCTGCTCGATCACCAGCGGGCGCTTGAGGATCTGGGTGTGGATCGCACCGATGTATTCACCCAGGATTCCGATGAATACCAACTGCACCGAACAGAAGAAGAAAATTCCGATCACGAGCGGCGCGATACCCACGGAGAACTTATTCCAAAAGAGGAGCTTGTAAAAGAAATACACAAAGGAGCACACAACGCTGAATAGCGCGGAGGCGAAGCCCACGAACGTCACCATGCGCAACGGGACTTTTGAGAAGTTGGTGATACCCAACATCGCCAGATCGTAGAGCGTGTAGAAATTGTTCGCGGTGATCCCGCGCAGGCGCCGCTTCTGGTTGTAGATCAGCTTCACATGGGGCAGGCCAATTTCCGCGATCATTCCGCGAAAATATGGATACGGATCGTTGAAGCCGCGGATAATCTCGATCACGCGGCGGTCATACAAACCGAAACCTGTGAAGTTCTCGTAGGTTTCCAGTTCTCCCAAACGGTTCACCAGCCGGTAATACTTGGTGCGCAGCCAGAACATCAACCCGCTTTCGTCGCTGGTCTCCTTGATCGCAATCACCACCGGAGTACCGTTCTCCCACTGCTGCACCATCTGACCCAGCAGTTCCGGTGGGTCCTGCAGATCGGCAAACAGGAGGATGACCGCGTCCCCGGTTGCCTGAAACATCGCGTGCATCGGCGAGCGCAGATGGCCGAAGTTGCGGGAATTCGCAATCACCTTGACCCGCTTATCCTGGCTGGCCAGGAGCCGCAGCACACCGAGGGTATTGTCGCGGGAGGCGTTATTGATGAAGATGTGTTCGTAGCAGTATTGGGTCAACGGCTCGAAGACCGCCTTGACCCGCTGGTATACTTCCGCGACGTTCAATTCTTCGTTATAGCAGGGAGTGACAACGCTGATCTTCTTCATCTGCTTCATCTCACGCGGATAGGCACGATCCACTATAACCCAGGCGCCGAACCTGCCTCAGACAACACCGCGCTGCCGCACTCACGCCGCACGTCAACCGCCGGTTCGCTTGCCTGCAACGCCCCGGATGTCAGCGATCTGCCCGACCGTCAACCGCCTCATCTCCGTTGCGGAGCGGCCGTGATGCAGCGCCTGGTACCAATCCGCGGTGAAGCGCAATGCCTGTTCGAGACTGGATTGCGATTGCCACCCTAATTCCGTACGCGCCCGCGTGGAGTCGAGCAGCAGCAAGCCTGCCTCGTGGACCGCCTGCACCTCTGGCTCATGCACCCACTGCGCGCCTTCGCCCCAAACCCGCGTGAAGCCCTCCACCACATCGCCCACCGACATCTGATGATCGGGTAGAGGGCCGAAATTGAACGGCTCCGCATATTCGTGGCCGCGCTCGAACAGCGCGCGCGCCAGCATCAGGTATCCGGAAAGCGGCTCGACCACGTGCTGCCAGGGCCGCAACGCGGAGATGTTGCGGACAATCAGCCGCCGCCCGGCCGAGTAGGCGCGCACGGCATCCGGGATCAGCCGGTCTTCGCTATAGTCCCCGCCGCCAAACACGTTGCCCGCGCGCGCCGTGGCGATCGCCGCGGCCCCATCCCCAAAATAGGATTTGCGCCAGGCGCCAGCGACAATCTCCGCGCACGCCTTGCTCGCGCTGTACGGATCGCGGCCACCCAGCCGGTCTTCCTCACGATACGGGACGAGCATTTCCCGATTCTCGTAGCACTTGTCGCTGGTCACCGCCAGGACCGCGCGCAGGCCGGGCAGATCGCGGCAGGCATCGAGCACGTTCGCCGTCCCCTGCACGTTCGTCGCAAAGGTCTCTAGCGGCTCGCGGTAGGAGCGCCGCACCAGCGGTTGCGCCGCCAGGTGCAGGACGATTTCCGGCCGGAATTCCCGCAGATTAGCCCGTAACGTGGAGGCATCCCGAACGTCGCCCACGCAATGCTCGCCCAATTGATCGAGCCCCAGCGAATTGAACATGGATGGCTCGGTGTCCGGCTGCAACGCATAGCCACGCATCACTGCACCCAACTCGCTGAGCCAGATCCAGAGCCAGGACCCCTTGAAGCCCGTATGCCCGGTGACGAAGACCCGTTTCCCCTTCCAGAACTGCGCCTCGATGGGGAAGAGACTCACTTCCACACCTTCCACGGCGCATGCCCGGAGTCCCAGAGGTCTTCCAACAGCCTCTTTTCACGCAGTGTGTCCATAGGCTGCCAGAAGCCGGAATGGTGAAAAGCCGTAAGCTGACTTTCGGATGCCAGACGCTCCATGGGTTCGGCTTCCCACGTCGACGTGTCGCCATCGATGTAGGAGAGCGCGTCCGGCTCCAGCACGAAGAAGCCACCGTTGATGAAGGTGTCCGGCTGCTCAGGTTTCTCGCGAATCTGCTCCACTGCTCCGTCGCGGATGTCCAGCACGCCGAAACGTCCGGGTGGGCTGACAGCGGTTACCGTCGCCAATCGGCCCGCTTGCCGGTGCCGGGCAACCAGCGCGCCGAGATCGATATCGGCCACTCCATCGCCGTAGGTCATGCAGAAGGTACCGTCCGCGACGTAGGGAGCGATGCGCTTCAATCGGCCGCCTGTCAGGCTATCGACGCCGGTATCGACCAGCGTGACCCGCCAGGGTTCGTTCAAGTTGCTGTGGAGTTCCACGCCCTGGTTCCGCACATCGAAGGTCACGTCACAATTGTGCAGAAAATAATTATGGAAGTACTCCTTGATCAGGTAGCCCTTGTACCCCAGACAGATCACGAAATCGTTGATGCCGTAGTGGCTATAGATCTTCATGATGTGCCACAGGATGGGCTTGCCGCCGATTTCGGCCATCGGCTTGGGTATGCGCGCCGTCTCTTCGCTGAGACGCGTACCGAGTCCACCCGCCAGAATCACCGCTTTCACTGAGTCAGCTCCTTCACCATACGGCGGAACGTCTCCACCATGTAGTCGCGCTGCACGGCGCCGATACCGGGCCACACGCCGATCCAGAAGCTCTTATTCATTACGGTATCGGTGTTGGTCAATGGCACGGCCGCACGGCACTCCACTCCGGCGAACGCCGGCTGCCGCATCAGGTTCCCGGCGAACAGCAGGCGCGTGCCGATCTTGTGCTCTTCCAGATAACGCACCACCGCCGTCCGGTCGAGCGGCGAGCCATCGCGGATCGTCATGAGATATCCGAACCAGCTCGGGTCCGACCCCGGAGTCGCGCAGGGCAACAAAAAATGTTCGTCGAGCCCGCTCGCTACAAAGCCTTCGGTGAGCGCCGCGAAATTCTCGCGCCGGCGAGCGATGAAGCCATCCAGTTTGGCCAGCTGACTGACCCCCACCGCCGCCTGCATATCCGTCGCCTTCACGTTGTAACCGAGATGCGTGTAGATGTACTTGTGGTCGTACCCTTCCGGCAGATCTCCGAGTTGCCACTCGAAACGCTTGCCGCAGGTGTTGTCCTTGCCTGGCGCACACCAGCAATCCCGCCCCCAATCGCGCAGTGACTCCACAATGCGGGACGTGGCTTTGCTATCCGTGACCACGGCGCCGCCCTCGCCCATGGTGATGTGATGCGCGGGGTAGAAACTGAACGTGGCCAGATCGCCCCAGGTGCCGGCGTTGCGG
>CAIRBY010000331.1 GCA_903876865.1 uncultured Acidobacteriia bacterium | reverse complement strand
TTGACTTATATTGAGCTTGTGCCGCACCCTCAATCTGCCGCCATTGCCGCGAGCGACTGGTTCCGTGCCGGATGAAGACTCCCCTCACGCGCGATCCGGCCGGCATTCGTACCGCGATTGAGGCCTTCCTGTCGGCGGCGCGCGAACCCGCGCTGTTGGAACCGGGTGAGGAACTGCTGCGCCTCTCGAGCGATAATTACGCGCTGGAAATGCGCGCCTCCCGCCTCACGTTGCAGGCGTGGGACCGGACCCGCAATTGGACCCGCCGTGTGGTCGCGGTCAACGAATCCACGAATGCGCGCCTCGCGATGACGGTGGAGCGGTTTGCGCGCCGCGAAGGGCAATTGTTTCTGCTGGACCTCGCCCGCCGCGCCGGTGCCGAATTGGGCAAGCGTACCGGCCGGTTGGTCTTCCGCGAGCGCTTCCGCCTCTTCCTCCGCCGCCAGTTTCCCGGCTGGACGCTGGCCGAGATCAGCGCCGAGGCGGACCTGGAACATACGCTCTCGCCTTCCTATCCGCGTGCGTTCTTGAAGCACGGGCAGCACGGTTGGGCAGCGATCGCCTGCCCCATGACGAGCGATGCCGCGGCGGCCCTCTCCTTCGGGCTGATCTGGCTGGACTACCTGCGCACCCGCGAGAAGCGCGTCACCCTGGAAGGCCTGGCCCTCTTTCTTCCCGCCGGGACCGAGCGTCCCGCGGCCCTGCGCGTTCTCTGCCTCGATCCGGCGAGCGCGCGTTTTGAAATCTACACCTACGATGACGAAGACTCAATCGCCGGCATCGATTCGCAGGACTACGGCAACCTGGATACGCGCCTGGAACTCTGCCGCTCCGGGCCCCTGAATCCTCCCGAACTCTGGCGCCAGATCGCCGACTTGCCCGGAGTCGAGATCGTGCCCCGGCACGACGCCCGCACCAGCCTGCGCGTGCGCGGGATCGAGTTCGCCGAACTCACCCCGGGCGGGCTCTTCTTCGGCCTCTCTTCCCGGGAGCCGGCCAAGCCATACCATGCCGCCGAAATCACCCGGTTGGTAGAGGAGTTGGAACGCGCGCGCTCCGGCTCCGCCGACCACCTGCATCCGCTCTACCGCCAGTATCCCGAAGCGTGGCTGGAATCGCTGGCGCGCGGCGGAGTCCAGACGCTCGATGCCACGCTTCGCGACTCCCCCATCTACGGCCAGGTGCCGGCCTTCGCCGCCGGGGAGCGCGGCGTACTCGACCTGCTTGCCGTGGACCGCTCCGGGCGCCTCACGGTGATCGAACTGAAGGCGACGGCCGACCTTCACCTTCCCCTGCAGGCGCTCGATTACTGGCTTCGCGTGAAGTGGCATCTGGACCGCGGAGAGTTCACGGCCAACGCCTACTTCCCCGGGATCGAGTTGCGGCCCGAACCGCCGCGCCTGCTGCTGGTGGCGCCGGCACTCGAGTATCACCCCACCACCGAAACCCTCTTGGGCTATTTCGCACCCGGAATCGAGGTGGAACGCGTCGGCCTGGCGGTAGAATGGCGGAAGGGGCTCCAGGTTCTGTTCCGCCTCGGCGGGGCGCAGCGTCCCCAGTGAATACTATGCTCAATGTCTTGAAACAAGCCCGCTCCGCCGTCTCTCTGATCAGTGCGGACGAGATTCGCCAGCACGCGGAGACGCCGCTCCACATCGGCCTGGTTGCCGATGGAAGCGATGCCTACCGGGAGATGGAGGAATTCCTCGTTCCCTCCGCACTGGATCGCACGGAATGGCGTCGGCGCATGAGTCAGGTGCATCGCGCCAACGATGTGGACGTTCCGGCCAAGGTCGATCTGGTGCTGTATGAACCCGGCCTCGCCTGCCCGGCGGGCGCGTACACGTTTCACCGCGGCAATCCGGCCGCTACCATCTCGGAAGTGCTGTCCGACAAGGGTGAATTCGATCTGGCGTTTGCGCGCCAGTTCCCCGCGTTCCGGCGCGCGGTGGTGGAGCACAACATCCACCTGGTTTCGCGCGAGAACGCCCTCTTCGCCGTTGCCACGGCCCTCCCGAACGTGGTGCCGAGTTTAGTCGAGATTCCCTGGGCGCTGGGCGAATTCGCCAGCGATACGGCGTTCCTCACGGCCAACCAGATCCGCATGGCGTTCCAGATTGCCGCCGCCTGCGGCAAGCCCGTCGGGCTCGCCGCGCAGAAAGGCGCGGTCCTCGCCATCGCCGCCGGAGCCTTTGGCTGGCGAGCGCTGGCGCGCGAACTGGTAGGCCACATTCCGCTCGGCGGCGGCCTGATTCCCAAAGGCGCCATCGCCTATGCGGGTACCTGGCTCGCGGGTAAGGGCCTGGAATATCTGATGATCCAGGACGCGCAGCCCTCCGAAGAGACCCGGGAACAGTTCTACCGCGAAGGTCTGGAGCGCGGCCGCGCCGTGGTCGGTTAAGGCGCCGCGGCGAAATCCGCCGTAAACCAAACGCCAATTTCCCGCGTCGTACAATGTGAGCGAAGAATGCTCGCACGGGGATATCTATGCGCCTGATTTATGCCGGAATTGCACTGGCTTTCGCCAGCCTCGGCTTTGCCGATACCATCACCCTCAAGAACGGCAGTGTGATCAACGGTACCTACCTTGGCGGCACCGCCCGCAGCGTACGCGTCGACGATGGACAGAACGTGCGCACGCTGGACGTGAGCGACATCCTCCGAATCGAATTCAGCAATGCCTCCGAGGGCTACTCGAGCAGCGTGCCGCCCCGCAGCGCGCCCCCCTCCAACCGTCCCACGCTCCGCCGCGCCGATGGCAGTTCGGATTCCGGTTACGGTGGTTCGGCGCCCCGCTCCAGCGGCAATTCCGATCCCGACCGTCCCACGCTGCGCCGCGCCGATAGTAGCAGTTCCAGCGCGGATAATGATCCCGATCGTCCCGTGCTGCGGCGTCCGGAAAACGTGATGCGCCCGGATGACAATCCGCCGCCGGTCCGTTCCACCACCCCTACCGGTGTGACGCTCTCCGCCGGCACCAACTTCGTGGTGCGCATGATCGATGCGGTGGATTCCGAAGCCAACCGCGTGGGCCAGACGTTCCGCGCCAGCCTGGATCAGCCGGTGATGCTGGATGGCCGCACCATCATTCCGCGCGGCACGGATGTGGTGGTGAAGCTCACCGATTCCAAGCAGTCCGGCAAGCTGACCGGGCGTGCGGAACTGGCGCTGCAGCTGCAATCGGTCAGTATCAACGGCGCCATGGTGGATATCAACACCCAGACCGTGGATAAGGAAAGCACCTCGCGTGGGGAACAGACCGCCAAGGTGGCCGGCGGGGGCGCGGCGCTCGGCGCGATCATTGGCGCTGTGGCGGGCGGCGGCAAGGGCGCGGCGATTGGCGCGGGCGCCGGTGCTGCCGCGGGGGCGGGCGTGCAGCTGGCCACCAGCGGACAGCGCGTCAAGGTCCCCTCGGAAACGCGGATTACGTTTATCCTGGATAACCCGGTAAGCTTTTAGTAGATGAAGCCTACTGCAATTGTCACCGGCGCCAGCCGTGGAATCGGCCGCGCCATCGCCACGGAACTCGCGAAAAGCCACTCCGTCATCGCCACCTACCGGGGCCGGAAGGATGCCGCCGATTCGTTGCAGGCCGAGACCGGCTGCGAGATCTTCCAGTGCGATATCTCTAGCGGCGCGGACCGCGCCGCGCTGATCGCCTTTGCCCGCGAGCGCTGGGCCCGCCTGGACCTGCTCGTCAACAATGCCGGCATGGCCCCGCGCGAACGCCGGGACCTGTTGGAGGCCACCGAAGACAGCTTCGACGAACTGATCTCCACCAATCTCAAAGGACCTCACTTCCTCACCCAGCAGGCTGCCCGCTGGATGGCCGAATCCGGCTCCGGCCGCATCGCCTTCGTCACCTCGATCTCCTCCTATACGGCCAGCGTCAATCGC